>NZ_JBSFDW010000016.1:0-103985 GCF_053594115.1 Streptomyces sp. NPDC001970
AACGCCGTCGCCCTGGGCACCATCAAGACACCCATGCACCCCCAGGAGCACCACGCCGCCCTCGCCGCCCTCCACCCCGTCGGCCGCATGGGCGAGATCAGCGACATCGTCGACGCGGTCGTCTACCTCGAGAACGCCCCCTTCGTCACCGGCGAGATCCTCCACGTCGACGGCGGCCAGATCGCCGGCCACTGAGCCGCAGGCCACCCGTCACCGTGCCGCTCGACATGCAGGGACCGATGTGTCGGACCGTCGGTGCCGGACGCCGCGCTCGTGGCCGGTCCGGTCCGTACCGGTCCGCGGGAGGGGCGGCCCTCCGGCGCCCCCGAGGTCCGGGTGGTATGTGCAGAAATAGTTGCGTCGTCAAGGATGGATCGGCTCCTTGTTTTGTCAAGGAGCTAAAGTGTGGGCATGCCGTCAAAAGAGCAGCCCCTTCAGCCGATGAGCCCGAGCGAGGAAGCGTTCGTGCGGGCGCTGGCCCGGGTGCTGCTCGCGCTACCGCGCGTGGTGGATGCCGACATGACCCGCGGTGCGGGGCTGCCGCTGTCCGAGTACACGCCCCTTATGCACCTGTCCGAGGCTCCACAGCAGCAGATGCGAATGAGTGAACTCGCCTCGGTCTGCAACCTCTCGCTCAGCGGTATGACCCGCGTCGTCATCCGGCTCGAGCGGCAAGGCTGGGCCCGGCGCACCAAGTGCGCCGAAGACGGGCGTGGCTGGAACGCCGTACTGACCGAGTCCGGGCTTGCCCGCCTGGAACAGGCCTGGCCGACCCATCTGGCCAGCGTGCGACGGCACCTCCTCGACCATTTCGGCGGTCAAGACCTCACTCGGCTCACCGCCACCCTCCAGCGGGTCGCCGCCTCCGACCAGGCGGACCACGCCTGATTCCTGACGGGTCCGGTCGGGGTGCGGGTCTTTCTCCGGTCCGGGGCGGCCTGTGAGGCCGGGCGCTGATCGGCGCCCGGGGAATCGTGTCGCCCGTGGCGCGCCGGTGAGTGTCGACCTGAGCGGCGCCTGCCCGTGAAGTGCGACGTGTGGCGTTTCACGCCCGTCCGCATCACTGCCCCGTTCGGTGCGCAGCCTCGCAGTCGCACCGCTCGACCTGTCGGCGGTCGAACGCCGGCCTCGCGACGGCATTCGCGTCAACGCCCCACCGGCTCGGCCCTCGCTGTCCAGGCCGCCGCGGCGCGGCCGAGTGCGCCCTCGACCTGCACGGGGCGGCCCGCCTGTCGGCAGGTTTCCCTCGAGGCTCCCCTCGGCATGCTCGCCGCCGCCAGGGCCGCCGCCTGACCGCACCGCCGCATGCGCTCGCCCGCCACGACGCGAGGGCCTGGCCTGGCGCCGCGCCGTCGGCCCGGCCGGCGGCGCGGACCGCACACGGAAGAGCCGTCACCGCCTGGCTGTGGCTGCGGGAACTGCATGGCCGATCTTTGGGTAACGCGAGCGGCTCCTTGACGCGTCAAGGAGATTCGTGTGTACTTCACCCGGCAAGTTTCTACTTGACGAGGCAACTACATGTTCAAGCTGTTCAAGAGGCACGGAGGAACACCCATGACCAGGATCGGCATCATCCTCGGAAGCACGCGCCCCGGACGTAACGGAGAGGCCGTCGCCCGCTGGGTGCACGAGGTGGCCGCCCAGCGCACCGACGCGGAGTTCGAAATCGTCGACCTGCTGGACTACAAGCTCCCGCTGCTCGACGAGCCCGCCCCGGCGGCGATGGGTCAGTACAGCCAGCCGCACACTCACGAGTGGGCCGCAAAGATCGCCTCCTTCGACGGCTTCGTGATCGTGACGCCCGAGTACAACCACTCGGTGCCCGGCGCGCTGAAGAACGCCATCGACTTCCTCTGCGCCGAGTGGATCAACAAGGCCGTCGGGTTCGTCAGCTACGGCTCGGTCGGCGGCACCCGCGCCGTGGAGCACCTCCGCCTGATCGCCGGCGAACTCCAGATGGCCGACGTGCGGTCCCAGGTCGCCCTCTCCCTCTTCACCGACTTCGAGAACTTCAGCGTCTTCAAGCCCATCGACGCACAGCGCGACGCCCTCACGAGCACGCTGGACCAGGTCGTCGCCTGGAGCAACGCGCTCTCCCCCCTGCGCGCCAACTGACGCCGCGCCACCCACCAGAGGCGGAGCGGCTCGCACCACCGTCGACCGTCCACCGGCCGAAACGGTCGAACCGCAAGGCCCCATGGAGCCTTCATGCGGCGGAAGCCGACGTGAGCGGGCACCGACATCGCCGTCCCGCGACCTCCGTTGCTGTGCACGCGACCTCCGTTGCTGTGCAGCCGAAGAACGCTGGACGGCCACCGTGCGCGTGACGCCCCCTGGTTCAGCCACTCCGTGGGCTTCGCCCTGCCTCCGGTGGCGGCACCGCGCACCCATCCCGGCAACATGTCACTGATGCGACGCCGCGTCGCAGGAAGCACAGGACGAGAGTGAACACATTCCTCTGGATTCTCCAAGGGCTGGTTGCGGCCGTCTTCGCCATGGCCGGCCTGATGAAAGCAACCCAGCCCAAGGAGAAACTCGCGGCGAGTCAGCCCTGGGCCGAGGATGTCTCGCCCAGCGCGATCAAGTCCATCGGCATCGTGGAGCTCCTCGGCGCGGTGGGGCTGATACTGCCCGCCGCCCTCGGCAGCGCCACGTTCCTGACGCCGTTGGCTGCCACGGGCCTGGCCGTCGTCATGATCTTCGCCGCCGGCGCCCACGCTCGCCGCAAGGAATACGGCAACATCGTTGTGAACGTCGTGCTGCTCGCCATGACCGCGGTCGTGGCCTGGGGCCGCTTCGGTCCTTACGACTTCTGACCCCGTCTGTCGGGATCGCCGCGCCCGAAGTAGGTCGTCGTTGTTTCCCCTCGGCGCGAGGCGGTAACAGTGCGGCACCGAACCTCTCCGTCCGCCTCGCACCCGACGGCGAACGCGGGGGGGCGAACGAACACAGTCGATGGCCAGGGGCCGCGCCGGAGTGATCCGGCCCGGCCCCTGGCCTGTTTCCGCTCCTCAGCCAGAGCCTTCCGTGCTCTCCTTGGCGGCCTTGAGCTTCCGCCACACCGTGCCGAGCGCCTCGAGGTCCTGCTGGTCGAGGAGGTCGGTGAAGACCGGGGCCAGGCACTCCCGTCGCGTGGCGTCGGCCTCGGCGAAGAGGCGGTGGCCCTTCGGTGTGAGCGCGACCTCGACGGAGCGGGCGTCGCGGGGCGACGGGGTCCGGGTGGCCAGGCCACGGCTCTGGAGGGCGTCGACGACGCGGGAGACCTGGCTGCGGCTGAGCATGGTGCTGTTGCCGAGCACGGAGGCCGGAACAGGGTCCGGGCTGCCGGCGAGCCACAGCATGACCTCGAACCAGGAGACCGGCAGGTCGTGGGCCTTGCTGAGGGCGCGGTCGACGCGCTCGGTGAGGGTCGTGCCGGCCCAGACCAGGCCGTAGAAGGCGTAGTCGGCGGCGGGCATCTCCGCCTGGGTGAGCTTCCTTTTCGGCATGCTCCGATCTTACGGGTTGCGTGCGCACGCACATAATGCTTAAGGTGTGTGTACACGCACTGAATCGCCCCGGCTGTGCGGCGATTCACCCACGGAGAACCCCCGACGAAAGGCCCACCATGTCCTCCACGCCTCCAAGGTCGTTCTGATCACCGGCACCTCCTCCGGCATCGGCCTCGCCGCCGCCGTCGCCGCGGCGCAGGCGGGCTGGCACACCGTCGCGACCCTGCGCGACACCGGCCGCGCCGACGCACTGCGCAAGGCCGCCGCCGAGGCCGGGGTCGAACTCGACATACGGCAGCTCGACGTCACCGACGAGGCGTCCGTCGCCGCAGCGGTCGACGGCGTGATCACCGACCTCGGCCGCCTCGACGCCGTGGTCAACAATGCGGGCGCCGGACACGTCGGCACCCTGGAGAACGACACCGTCGACGAGGTCCGCACGGTCATGGAGACCAACTTCTTCGGCGTGCTCCACGTCTCCAAGGCCGCCCTTCCGCACCTGCGTGCCTCCGGCGGCCGGCTGATCACCGTCACCAGCGTCGGCGGCGTCGTCGGTCAGCCCTTCAACGAGGCTTACTGCGCGGCGAAGTTCGCTGTCGAGGGCTACATGGAGAGCCTGGCCCCCGTCGCCGCCACGCTCGGCGTGAGCGTCTCCCTCGTCGAGCCGGGCGCCGTGGCCACGGAGTTCGTCAACAACATCGGGATCGACGTCGAGGCCGAGATCGCCGCCGCCGGACCCTACGCCGCCGCGCTGCACCACTACGCCAACCGCACCGTCGCGCAGTTCCTCAGCGGCGCGCAGACTCCGGCCGAGGCAGCCGAGGCCGTGCTGGAGGCGCTCACCGCGGACCGCCCGGCGCTGCGTATCCAGACGTCCGACTGGGCACGCGGCTTCACCGGCACCAAGCTCGCCGACCTGGACGGCTCGGCCGTGCTCGGCATCACCGGAGCCTGGGTCCGCTGACCGCGGCGGAGCCCGTACACGCCGGCGCCAGGGGCCGTACCGGATCGCCCGATACGGCCCCTGGCACCGGGACGGGCCCTAGATCCGTAGTTCGCAGGTCCCTCGTTCGTGAAGATCGAGCGGTCGCAGCCGGTCAAGTAGCGGTCGACTTGGGTGCGCACGTATCCCTGTCGGCTCGACAGCGGCCGGGAACGGACAACGATCATGCGTCGAGCCGTCACCAACGGGTGACCTGCGAAGTCCGGGCCCTAGATGTCCAGCCGTGCCGCCAACTGCTCGGGCAGCACGTCCCGATTCTCCACAGTGACCTGGACCAGTTCGATGCCGGCAGTCCGCTTCAGGGCATCGGTGAACGGGTCGTGGTGAGCGTGCACGGTGGCGACGACATCGATGCCGGCCGTGAACAGACTCCCGACAGCCTCCCGGAACGCTGGGCTGGACAGCTCCATCCGGCCCAGCTCGTCGATGAGCACAAGATCCCCCGGCGCCGGGTCCCGGGACACGGGCGCCAGCGCCGACACCGCCAGCTCGTCCATGACGCGCGGATCGACGCCGTACCGCCCGACGCGCGGCGGCCCGGGGAAGCCGACATGTGCGAGCACGGCCCGCCGGCCGTCCAGCGTCTCCAGCGCGAAACCCACCCGGGCGGCGCCCTGACGGATCTCCTCCGTGGTGAAACCGACGAGCGCACGGGTGCGCAGCAGCGCGGTCAGCCGCCGCACGGCGGTCGTCTTGCCCACACCCGGGCGCCCTTCGAGCAGGATCCTCGTCGGCATCTCGTCCTCCGCTCCGTTCGCGTCGGCCGCCCACGTCTCCCCGGACGGGGCTCATCGCGTCCCCGCATCCGTGTACCGGAGCAGCGCCCCCACGCCGTCCCGCAGCCGCAGCGCGCTCTCCGGTACGACGACCAGCTCGGCGGCCGTGGCCACCAGGGACCGGACCAGCGCCTCGTCGGCCGGTTCCTCGCGGGGTGCCCGTACCCCGAAGGACGTGAGCTCCGCCTCGGTGAGGGCGACCTGGGTGGGGCGCGGACCGACCCAGAGCAGCCGCCGGGACCCGGTGTGCGGATTGAGCAGAAGGGCGGTGACCTGGCCGCGCTGGAGCGCGGCGACGGCGGCTGCCAGGCCCTCGGCCGTGGCGCCGTCCCGTGCCCGCCGGGCGACGAAGATCTCCACGAGTGCACGGTCGTGCTCGGCCATGCGCCCGCGGAAGACGTCCTCGAGCTGCGCCTCCAGCAGAGCGCGTCCGGTGTCCGTCGGCGTAGGGCCGCCCACGCGCACCACCCGGGTCCGCAGCCTCTCCGGCAGCCGGCGGACCAGGACGCTGCACGCCCATTTGTCCCCGCCGACCACGACCGCGTCCGCGCCCTCGTGCCGTGCCCGTGCGTCCAGCTCGTGGCCGAGCCGGGCCGCGGCGTCGTGCCACTGCGCGACCGGGACCCGCCGACGTCGCCGCTCACCGGGGGCGACGCTGGACACGGGCCAGGTCCCGCCCTCGACGGCCACGGTCACCGTGCCTTCGGTTCCGGCGGTCGGGAGTCCGCCGTAGTGCACCACCACCGCGAGATAGGGGATCTCCGGCAGGTGCTGCACCACGAGGGGCATCGCGTCGGGAAGCATGCCGTAGCGCGCGGAGTCGTGCGCGGGCGGCGCCGGCAGCTCACCGTCCAGCACCAGCGCCCCGTCCGCTGTGAAGATCGCCTGCCCGTGCATGCCGGGCAGCTCCGCATCCGCGCCCACCACCCGCTCCGCGGCGGTGATGGACGCCCGGTCCGCGCCCTGCCGTGCCAGCTCGTCGCGCAGGCGGCGCCAGCGCAGCGCGATGGCCCGCTCCGGATCCTCGATGTCGCGCGAGGTGTCCAGATACACGGAGGTGAACGGGCCGGGCTCCGCGTAGAGAGGCTGCAGGAACGACAACCTCATCGCCCCTCCTCGTCGCTCGTCTCCTCCGTCTCCTCACTTCGATGATGCGCGCGCTCGGGCGCTGGAGGGCAGGAGAGGCCGCCGGCGGACGGCGCGGTGAGCCCGGCCGGCGCCGGCGGAAGCTCCTATAGATCGTGATGGGACCTTTGGCCGGGCTCCTATGAAGTCGCAGACGCCCGACCGGCCACGCGCCGAGCGGCACCGCCCGGAAGGCCGACGAATCCACCGAAGGACAACCGGAGCGTCAGTCAGGCGAGGAGTCAGACCGCCGGGCGATGCCATCGTCAATCCTCACTGTCAGGCGTTCAGTGCGGCGGCCAGCTGGGCGCGCGAACGGACGTCCAGCTTCTGGTAGATGCGGGTCAGCCTGGCCTCGACCGTCTTCACGCTCAGATACAGCTTGGCCGCCGCCTCCTGGTTGCTGGCTCCCTGGCCCACCAGCTGGGCGAGGCGCAGCTCCGCCTCCGTGAGGGCGGAGAGGGCGCCACCGCGGGCCGACGGGGCGGGGTCCGGAGCCCCTGCCGGAGTCTCCTTGGCGAGCCCCAGCCAGGGCGCCGCGCCCGCCCGTTCGAAGATCACGGCCGCGGCCTGCAGCGCGTTCTGCGAAGCGGACCGCCGACGGCGGCGGCGCTCCACGCGGGCGAGCGCCACCAGCGCCCGGCCGCGCTCCAGCGGCAGGCCCGCGGCGCCGAAGGCCTCGGCGGTGTCCGTCAGCAGTCCGGCCGCCCCGTCGGGCTTTCCGCTCGCCGCCAGATACAGCGCGTACGCCCGGTCGCAGCCGAGCAGGACGGTCCTGCGGCCGAGGCGTTCCGCGACCGGACGGACATCCGCGATCAGGGCCGCGGCCTCCTCCGGGGCGTCGTTCGCGAGCAGCGCCTCGGCCAGCTCCTCGTGCCAGCGGAGCATGGAGGGGTCGACGGTCGCCTGGGCCCGTTCGCCGGACTGGACCCGGCGCAGGGTGTCCAGGGCGTTCGTCACGTCACCCATGACGAGCTGAACGCGGCCGAGTGCATACAGGCTGCGGGAGAGGAAGACGTGGTCGCCCTCCTCCTCGGAGGCCTGGACGCTGCGCCGTGCATAGCTGGCGGCGCGCGCGAAGCTGCCGCCCGCGGTCTCGGCGAGGGCCAGCGCGTACCAGGCGGGGCCGGGGGAGAGGCCCGCCTCCAGGGTCAGGGCGAGCGACCGTCCGGCGTGCGCGAGGACCGCCGCGCACTGGCCCTGCCGGGCCTCGACCTCCGCGAGCGTACGGAACAGCTCGATCGCGTCCTCGACCGGACCGCGCCGCTCGACCAGCGGCAGCAGGGCGCCCAGCTGTTCGCGCGCGTCGGAGAGACGGTCGTCGAAGAGCGCGTGACGGATCGTCAGTATCTGGGCGGCATTGCGGACTCCGAGCGGACGCTCGACCATCTCGAGGGCCCGCGCCTCGGCGAGCACCCGCTCGGCGTCCGGCGAGCCCAGGACCCGTTCCATGCGCGCCTGGACGGTCAGCGCCCGCGTCGCCGTCATCCGGTCGCCGACCGACGCGGCGAGCGCCGCCGACTCGACGGCGGCGGCCCGGGAGCGTACCGGGTCGCCGTCGGCGAGTACGTGCTTCACCGCGAGCCGGAGCTGGACGGCCGCCCGCAGCGCCGTGTCGCCCTCCGAGTCCTCCATGGCGTGCACATAGATCTCGTCGAGTCCCGTCAGCCCCTGACCTGCCGTGTCCAGCACCGCGAGGCGCGCCCGCACCCGGTCGGCCGGTGACGCGTCACGCGCGAGGAGATCCGTCGCGGCGCGCATCGCCAGGTCGGCGCGGGCCGCACGCGCGGCTTCCTCGGCGGCGTCGACGAGCCGTGCGATCCGCTGCGCACCCTGGCGGCCGGGTGTGGACTCGGCGGCAAGCAGGGCGAGTTCGGCGGCCAGCGCGCTGTTGCCGCGGCGGCGGGCGGTGTCGGCGGCCGCCCCGACCTCGGCGGCCAGCCGCTCGTCCGGGACATCGGTGGCGAGCGCCCGGTGCCGTACCTCCTCCACGGGGTCGTCGACGACCCGGGCGAGCGCCGCGTGCCCTTCGCTGCGCTGGATCCAGCAGGCGTCGTGCACGAGCGTCGATGGCAGGAGGCCGGCCGTGAAGGCCACCGTCCCGTCCTCGGTGAGTGAGATCAGCCCGGCTCGCTCGGCGGTCGCGAGATCGGCCTCGGCGGTGGGCCGGCCTGCGCGGCGGATCAGTGACGCGGTCGGGCGCAGGGCCAGTGCGGCGAGCAGCAGTGTGGTGCGCACCGAGGGCGATGCGGCGCCGAGCAACTGCCGTGCGAGATCGCGGGCACGGCCCGACAGGGACAGCGCCTCGGCGTGGTGCACGGGCGTGCGGGCGTCGGCGAGGGAGCGGCCGACCGCGAGCGCGAGGCGCGGATTGCCGCCGCTGGCCCGGTGGATCCGGCCGGCCATCCGGGACGGAAGCCGGTGGTGGATGAGGAGTTCGGCGATCTCGTCGGCCTGCAGCGGCGGAACGTTGAGGACGTCCGCCTCGGACGGCACCCACAGGGGCTCGGGGCCGTCGGGGCCGTCGGCGGTGTGCGTGCCGGGTCCGTCTGCCTTCGGCCCGTGCGCCGTCGGTCGGTACGTCGTCGGTCCGTGCGCCGTCGGTCCGTGCGTCGCCGGGGTCTCGACGGCGACGACCCGCAGTGTCGGCGGCGCGAGATGCAGCGCGAACCTCAGCAGATCGGCGCTGTCGGCGTCCATGTGCTGGACGCCGTCGACGACGAGCAGGGCGGCTCCGCGGGCGGTGAGCGCGCGCAGGATCTGCGCGAGGGCCAGCCGCAGCGCGATGGGGTCCCAGCCGCCTTCGGGAACGGGCGCCTCGCGGCACAGCATGGCCACGGCGGTGCGCTGGGGGCCGGGCAGCCCGTCGAGAACGTCGTACGGGCCGGACGGCCCACCGGACGGTGCCGGACCGGGGCTCCCGGATCCGCCCACGGCGCCGGGCCGCCACGTGCTGCCCGAACCGCCGGGTCCTGCGGGCGTGTCCGCACCGGGGGAGACGCCCGGGCGGCCCGCCTCCGGCCACGGCCAGGTGACGCACGAGCGGACGGCGGCCACCAGCGCGGCCGCCACCGCGCCCGGTATGGACCGGTCGGTGGGGAGCGTGG
Organism: Streptomyces sp. NPDC001970; assembly: GCF_053594115.1. Classification (NCBI taxonomy): domain Bacteria; kingdom Bacillati; phylum Actinomycetota; class Actinomycetes; order Kitasatosporales; family Streptomycetaceae; genus Streptomyces; species Streptomyces sp. NPDC001970. The sequence continues at coordinate 9,503 of NZ_JBSFDW010000016.1, forward strand.
CGAGCCAGAGGACGGTGTCGCCGCGGGACTCCGCGCGGGCCGCCGTGGCGAGGGCGAGCTCCGTCTTGCCGACGCCTGCGGGGCCCGTGAGAAGGGCGCGCCCGCGCGTGTGCAGGACCCCTTCGAGACGGGCGAGCAGGTCGGCCCGGCCGACCGGCGCTGGGGGTCCCCCCACGCCCGCAGGGCGTAGGGGGAGGTAATCCGCCGACGTCACGTGCCCACCACCACCTTCCGGCGTGCGCGGGCCCCCTGCCCGTTCGAGCAGAGGATACGAAGCGTTTCGCTGCAGTCCAGGCCCCTGGTCCGGCATACGGACAGGTCTGGACCGGAGCGGCGGCGGGGCGCGCCCGCGGCATGTGCCCGCGAACGCGCCCCTGACCAGCGATGATTCCGATGTGCGGCCGTCTCAGAAGGTGAGACTCCAGGTGTCGATGTAGCCGGTGTCACCCGATGCCACATCGCGGACCTGCAGCTTCCACGTGCCGTTGGCGACCTCGCTGGACGCGTCGACCGTGTACGTCGCGAGGACGTTGTCGGCGCTGTCCGAGCCGGAGGCGGCCTTCAGGTTGCGGACGGTCCCGTCCGGGGCGATCAGGTCGATCACCAGGTCGCCGCGCCAGGTGTGCTTGATGTCCACGTCGACCTTGAGGGCGGCGGGGGCGTTGCCGGTGCGGCCGGTGACGGCGATCGAGGACGAAACGGTGGCGAGGTCGCCGATCGTGACATTCGTCCCGTTGGTGAACGTCGCACCGCCGGGGGTGGTGCCGGTGGCGGCGTTCACGGTCTTCGTCGCATCGGCGACACCGGCGCCGCAGCCACCGGTGCAGGTGCCGGGCAGCGGCCGGGCGTTGGCCTTGATCGCCGACTCGATCTCGGCCGGGGTCAGCGCCGGCTTGGCAGACTCCAGCAGCGCGGCGAGACCGGCGATGTGCGGAGCGGCCATCGAAGTGCCCTGGTAGGGCTTGTAGTTCTCGGTCGACTGGGTGGTCGCACCGGAGTTCAGCGTGGAGAGGATGCCGTTCTCGGGGGTGGTGACGGTGCCGGGCGTGTCGGTCGCGCGGCGGGTCTCACCGCCGGGCGCGGCGACATCGACGATGCTGCCGAAGTTCGAGTAGAAGGAACGGTTGCCCTCGCGGCTGGTCGACGCCACGTTGATGATGTTGGCGCAGTTGGCGGGGGTGAAGCCGGACGCGTTGGCGTTGCTGTTGCCCGCCGCGACGACGACCGTCGTACCGCGGGAGACCGCGCCGTTGATGGCGTTCTGGTAGACGCTCGGGCAGGTGGAACTGGCGCCGCCGAGGCTGAGGTTGATGACCTTGGCCGGGTTCGCGTTCGCCGGGACGCCCGGGACGCTGCCGCCGGACGCCCAGGTGATCGCGTCGGCGATGTCGGCCGACGAACCGCCGCACTTGCCGAGCACGCGGACCGGCTGGATCTTCGCGTTGTACGCGATGCCCGCGACGCCCTTGCTGTTGTGGGCCGTCGCCGCGACGGTGCCCGCGACGTGCGTGCCGTGCCAGGAGGAGTTGCTCGCCTTGGAGCCGGTGCCGCACTCGCCGTCGGTGGCGTTCCAGTCGCCCTCGTCCTTGGCGTCGGCGTCACGGCCGCTGCCGTCACGGGCGTCCGCCGAGCTGGAGATGAAGTCGTAGCCGGAGACGACATTGCCCGACAGATCCGAGTGGGCGGCGTAGCCGGTGTCGATGACCGCGACGGTGACGCCGCTGCCGGTGGTCTTGTCCCAGGCGCCCGGGACGTTCATGCCGCCGGTGGCCTCGAAGAGGTCCCACTGCTTGGTGTACTCGGTGTCGTTCGGGGTGACCGCCATCGCGTAGGCACGGATGTCGGGCTCCACGGAAGCCACCGAGGGGTCGGCGCGGAAGGCGTCCATGACCTCGGTGAGGTCCTTCTTGGACGCTTCGCCCCCGAGGTCGACGAGGGCGGAGCCGCCGGCGAGGCGGCGCTCGAAGGACAGGCTCTCGCCGGTCTCGGTGCCCTTGGCCGCGGCGTCGCTCTTCGCCGCCGCGTTGGAACTGGCCTCCGCCGTCGTGGACTTGTAGGTGACGATGACCTTCTCGACGGGTGCGGCCGGGAGGGTGTTCATCGACTGCGAAGCCGGGGCGGGCTTCGGGGAGGGGCCCGCCGGGGCGGCGGCGAGCGCCACGGCGGAGGTGGCGGCGACACCGATGATCGTGGCGGTCGCGGCCACGACGGATATGAGTCTCCGTCCGGAACCGTTCAAGGTGTTCCCTTTCAAGACGCTGCGGAGCGCGGACGGGTGGCGCGGGAACCGTGGTGCGGTGTGGGGGTGCGATCCACGGTTCCCCGGGCCGGGTCGCCCGCGCGCCGCCGCCGGCGCGACGGCCCCTGGTCAAGAGCCGTCACCGGACGAAACCCAGTGTTTACATGCACCTGACAGCTACGCGTCAGGGTCTGGGAACCGCCGGTGCGGCAGACAGTAGGGAAAGGCGAGATGAACCCGATACGGGGAAAACCCTTGTCGCCGCGAGGGAGGTCCCAAGGGCCGGTGCCGCCGGTGCCCTGCGGCCATCGCCCCAAGTCCCGGTCGGTTGGCGGGGTGTCGGACGAACCCGGCACGTGCGGGGAGCCTGCCGGGAGCGTCGGTGGCGGATCGCCCTTCGCGGCCGCGTCTGGGCCGGGTGTCGGGCTGCCGGGGTGCCTGGGTCCGAGTGCCGAGGTTGCGCGGGGTGGGAGAATGAAATCGCGACAATCACTCCGATTCCGGGAGGTCGCGATGGATGTCCTGGTGCTGATTGGACGCATTCTCTTCGTACTGGTGTTCCTTCCTTCGGGTGTGCAGCACCTCATGCAGAGCAAGGCCATGGGTGCCTACGCCGCCGCAAAGGGCGTCCCCGCCCCGGTCGCGGCCACGGTGACCAGCGGACTGGTGCTCCTGGCCGGAGGGCTGAGCGTCCTGCTCGGCATCTGGGCGGACCTGGGGTCACTGCTGCTGGCTGTCTTCTGCATCCCGGCTGCCGTCGTCATGCACGGCTTCTGGAAGGAGAGCGACCCCGGGGCGCGTCAGACGGAGCAGATCATGTTCCTGAAGGATGTGTCGCTGGGCGGCGCCGCGCTCATGCTGCTCGCGTTCTTCTCGTACGTCGGTCACGACCTCGGCCTGATGCTGACCGGCCCGCTCTTCCACATCGGCTGACCCGGCTCAGGGCTTCGTCCCGGCCTGTACGAGGACCTCGCCGGCGGCGGTCCGGTAGTACAGCACCGACCGCCCGGCGCGTCGCCGCCGGATCAGCCCGGCCTCGTACAGCACCTTGAGGTGGCGGCCCACCGACCCCAGCCCCTGCCCGGTCAGCGCCACCAACTGCGTCGTGCTCTTCGGCGTGCCGAGGAGCACGAGGACTCCCGCCCGGGCGGGCCCGAGCAGCCGGCCCAGCGAATCGGGCACCGGCGCCGCCTCCGGCTCGGCCGGCTCACCCGAGCACGGGTACACCACCGCGTACCGGTGCGGCAGATCCCAGGCGACCCATCCGGTGCGCGGAGTTACCGGAACGAACAGCAGGTCCGCCGCGGAGATCTCGCGCGGCGGATAGTCCTGCGTGTTGACCTGCAGGCGGCCCTCACCGAGCCAGCGCATTCCCTGGCGCATGCCGGCCAGCGCGGCGGCCCAGCCGCCCTGGCTCAACTGCCCGGTCCGCGCGACGACATCGGCCTCGATGATCCGCCGACGCCGCGGCCAGTACGGCAGCACGGCGTCCGACCAGACCCACTCCACCAGCTCCGCCGCGCGCCAGGAGAGATCGGAGCGGTGCAGCAGGCGGGGGAGCGGGCCGCCCAGCGACACCTCCAGATCAGCCCGGACGCGCGCGGCGGACGCGTCGCGTATCCGCGCCAGCTCCTCCTCGAACGCCGGCTCGCCGTCGCCCGTCGGCGCCGGTGTGAGGAAGTCCGCGAACCAGCGCCGTCCGAGAGCCACGCGCACGAGCGGCGCGGTGACCGGGTCGGCCGCCAACCGCTCGCGGTACGCGGGCAGATGAGCGTCGAGCCAGAGCCGCTCGCCCGGATGCGCGGCCGTGCCCCGTTCCAGGGCGATCAGGCTCGCCATGGCTTCGGCCAGCGGGGAGAGGGCGAAGCGGCTGCCCGCCAGCGTGTCCGCGCTGATCCGCCACCACCCCATCGTTTCGCCTCCCCGCGAAACAGTGACGCCCACGCGCCCACGGCACCGAGACTCCCCGGCATGCGCACCTACCGAGAGCTCTTCCGGGCCCCCGAGTACACCCCGCTCTTCCTGAACACCACCGCACAGATCGCGGCCTCGACGGTGAGCGGTCTGGCCGTCGGGACGCTCGTCCACGCGGCGACCGGCTCGCCCCTCCTGTCCGCCCTGGCCATGTTCGGTCCGTCGCTCGCCCAGGTGATCGGTGCGACGACGCTGCTCTCGGCGGCCGACCGGCTGCCCCCGCGCGCCGTGCTGTGCGCGATGCCGCTCGTCTCCGGGCTCGTCATGGCGGCCATGGCCGTGCCAGGAGTGCCTGTGTGGGCCGTCTTCGCGATCCTCTTCGGCCTCGGGACCATCGCGGCCCTCGGTGGCGGTGTGCGAGGCGGTCTCCTCAACGAGATCCTCACGACGGACGGCTATCTGCTCGGCCGCTCCGTCCTCAACATGTCCGTCGGCGCGATGCAGATCTGCGGATCCGTGACCGGCGGTGTGCTTGTCACCGTGCTCTCGCCGCGCGGCACGCTGCTCGCGGGAGCGGCTCTGTACGTCGCCGCCGCGGCCGTCGCCCGGTTCGGTCTCGCGCAGCGGCCGCCGAGGGCCGCAGGGCGGCCGTCGGTCACCGAGACCTGGCGGAACAACGCGCAGCTGTGGTCGTCCACGCCGCGCCGCTACGTCTACCTCGCCCTCTGGGTGCCCAACGGGCTGATCGTCGGTTGCGAGGCCCTCTTCGTCCCGTACGCGCCCACGCACGCCGGGCTCCTCTTTGCGGCGGCTGCGCTGGGCATGCTCATCGGGGACACGGCGGTCGGACGGTTCGTGCCCCGCCGGTGGCGGGAGCGGCTCGGTGCCCCGCTGCGTCTGCTGCTCGCCGTCCCGTATCTGCTCTTCGCCCTGCGGCCGGGGCTGCCGCTCGCGATGGCGGTCGTGGTGCTCGCCTCGGTCGGCTATGCGGCGAGCCTGCTGCTCCAGGAGCGTCTGATGGCGCTGACCCCGGGGGAGGTGAGCGGGCATGCCCTCGGGCTGCACACCTCCGGCATGCTCGCCATGCAGGGGGTCGGTGCCGCGATCGCGGGTGCCGTTGCCCAGTTCACGTCGCCCGCGACGGCGATGACGGTGATGGCCCTGGCGTCGGTCGCGGTCACGCTGGCCCTGGCGCCGGGGTTGCGTGCCGATGACCCCGACCCAACCGACCCAACCGACCCAACCGACCGAACGGACCGAACGGACCGAACGGACCGAACGGGCCAATCGGTCTGATCGGACCGATCCGACCGCCCGGGTCGATCCGTTCGAACCCGCTGACGCCTCGGACGCCGAGGACGCGGCCGTTCGGCCGGCGGTCCCGTCAGTGACCCGGTCCGCTGAGCCGGGCGGCCCGTATCGTCAGATGGTGCCGCTCCGGCAGGCTCGGCGTACGGCTCGCGGCTGCGCGGTAGTTCTTGACGGCCGCCTCGCGTTCGCCTGACATCTCGAGAAGGTGTGCCCGCACCACATAGAGGCGGTGATGGCCCGTCAGCCGGGCGTCGGCCTCGAGCGCGTCCAGGAGGCGCAGACCTGCCTCGGGGCCATGGACCATGGCTGCCGCGACCACGCGGTTGAGCGAGTAGAACGGATTGTCGGAGAGCTGCTCCAGCACCCCGTAGAGCGCCAGGATCTGCGGCCAGTCGGTCTCCTCCACCGTCCTCGCCTCGTCGTGCACGGCGGCGACGGCGGCCTGCACCTGATAGGGGCCGAGCCGGCCTCTGGGCAGGGCATCGGTGATCAGCGCGACACCCTCGGCGATGGCCTCGGCGTCCCACAGACTCCGGTCCTGCTCGGCGAGCGGCACCAGCTCGCCGCCCGGTCCTGTGCGCGCCGTGCTCCTGGCGTGGGTGAGCAGCATCAGCGCCAGCAGCCCGGCGACCTCGCTTTCCTTGGGCAGTAGCCGGTGCAGCGCCCTGGCCAGCCGGATCGCCTCCACGGACAGCTCGACACGTTGCAGCTCCCGGCCGGCGCCGGCCGCGTACCCCTCGTTGAAGACGAGGTAGAGAACGTGCAGGACCGCGTCCAGACGGCGCTGCCGGTCGTCCTCGTCCGGCATCCGGAAGGGCACGCCGGACGACGTGATCCGCTGCTTGGCACGGCTGATCCGCTGCGCCATCGTGGCGTCCGGCACCATGAACGCCCGCGCGATCTCGGTCGTCGTGAGCCCGCCCACCGATCGCAGGGTGAGCGCGATCGCCGCCGACGGTGTGAGTGCGGGGTGACAGCACATGAAGAGCAGAGTGAGGGTGTCGTCCTCATCGGTACTGTCGTCGCTGTCCGCCGCGGGAGCGATCAGCCGGTCCGCGGGCTCCCGCCGTACGGCGAGGTCCTCCCGGCGCCGCCGGGCCTGCTCGCTGCGCACCTGCTCGGTCATCCGCCGGCTCGCGACCTGGATCAGCCAGCCCCGCGGATTGCGGGGCAGACCTTCCTGGGGCCACTGCACGGCGGCGGCCAGCAGCGCTTCCTGTACGGCGTCCTCGGCGGCGTCGAAATCCCCGAACCGCCGCGTGAGCACGCCGACGACCTGCGGCGCCAGCTCGCGCAGCAGGTCCTCGGCGATCCGGTCGGCTTCCATGGCCCCGGTGGCCTGCCCAGCTCCCGTGTCTTCCACAGTGCCCACTGCTCCCATGGCTCCGACGCGGCTCAAGAGACTCCGGGGTCAGTGTCGCTCACAGCTCCTGGGGTGGTGCGGACATCACCTGACGCACCTCGATCGGCATGTTCAGCGGGGCCCCGCCGGGCCCCGGCGCCGCCGAGACGAACGCGGCCAACTCGACCGCCCGTTCCGGAGTCTCGCAGTCCACGATCCAGTACCCGGCCAGGAACTCCTTGGTCTCCGGGAACGGCCCCTCGGTCACCACGGGCGCGCCGCCCTCGGCCCCGGCCCGTACGATCTTGGCGACCTCCGGCATGGCCAGGCCCTGGCCGTCGACGAGCTCACCGGCCTCGGCGATCTTCGTGGTGGCGTCCTTCATGAACGCGATGTGCGCCTGGACCTCCTCCGGCGTCCATGTGTCGATCCGCGGGAAGTCGACGGTCGCCTCGCTGAACTGCATCAGCAGCATGTACTTCATGGTCCGCTCCCTGTCCTGTGGGGCGCCCTCATGGCGCTCTCACGGGTAGGTAGAAGCACGCGCCGCGTTTTCGACATCCCGGCGGGCCTTTTCGGCAAGATTTTTCCGGACGGCGGATCCGGGCGCTTCCGGTCAGTCTCCTCGCGGGAAGGTCAACGGCTCACCCGTCTCGATCAGGCTCTTCAGACTGGACAGCCGCATCGGCCAGCCCGGTTTCACGATTTTGAGGAGCTCGCCATCGGGGTCCAGCCCTCCGTGCACCACATTCAGATGGGTGACCTCGCCCATGGGGTCGAGGTCGAAGGACACGACGGACGGCCGGCCTCCGTTCAGGTCCGGCTCGTCGGTCTGGCGCCAGTCGTAGGACAGATGCTGCCCGGGCACCGCCTGCTGCACGCTGCCCTCGCCGTCCGGCGACCGGGTGGTGAGCGGGGAGCCCGGCTGCCAGTCGGTGCGGAAGGTCATCCCGAGGCGCCAGCGCGGAACCATCGCCGGATCGGTCAGCGCGTTCCAGACCTGCTGGGGCGTGGCGCGAACGTACACGTCAAAGTCAAGGCTCGTCATCGAGACTCCAGCGGCGGCCCGGGATCATCGGCGCCCAGCGTGCCACGGGGACGCGGGCAGGCGCTCCTCCCCGCGCGGGACATGCCGAAGCGATCACGCGACCAGGGGCCGGGCTGTGTGGGGGCGCCCTTCCTCCGGTGCGCCGCCTCGGACACCATGGCCGACCCGTCCAGGCTCGACCTGACATCGCGGGCCAGGGCTTCCCGCACATCCCACCCGCCACCTCACCCTCGCCGGGCACCGAACTGCCCACCGGAGCCACGGTCTTCGTGGCGTCGGATCCACGACCGCGCCCCTCCACCCCCTCCCCCCAGGAACTCGGCGCCGTCGACAGCGTCGACAGCGTCGACAGCGTCGCCACGGGCAGGGCGATCGCCATCGCCGATACCGGTCCCCGGTGCGCACGATCGTCCTGGACGGCGGCGCCGGCCAGGGGCGACGCCGGATCACCCTCGTCCCCGACCACCACGTCCGCGGCGTACGACCAGGAGCAGGTCGTCGCCTCCGTGCCGCAGGCGCTGCCCAGGTCGGCCGTCGACCGCCCGCCGACCTGGATCTCCGGGCCGTCAGCCACCAGCGACATCGAAGTCAACCGCGTCGAGGGCGTGCACGGCCCGCGGACGCTGGAGGGCGGGCTCGTCACCGGCTGACGCGCAGCCGCGGCGCCCGTTCCGCCGCCGTGACCACGGCAGTGTCCCGCCGCAGCTCATCGGCCAGCGCGCCTGCCCAACGGGTGAGCCCGACCACGTCGATTCCGTACGGCATGGCCGCGGCGTACGACGCGATGGACTCCGCGCCGCGCACCAGCAGCGCCGCGCCGCCCGCCGCGTTGCCGCGGGCGGCGTGTGTCAGCCCCACCGCGAGCTGTGCAAGACCACGCCACAGCCCACGCTCCGCCTCCGGGCCGGACTTCCAGGCGTCCTCCAGCACCTCGTGCGCATGGAACGGCTTGCCTGCGTCCAGCAGCCGCTGGGCCTCCACGAGCGTCTCGTCCGGGGTCCGGACCACGCCCTCGGGCTGCCGCTCCACGCCCTTCTCCCCGTACGGGAGAGGTCGCCCCAGCCCGTCACGCGGGCGCGCGCTGCGTGCCCTGCCCTCGACGTCGCGGTCCCTCGGAGTCCTGTTCACGCCCCGATTGTCACTCGCCCGACGGGGCCTGTCAGACCCGCTTCCGTCGCCCGCTCGAACCGACGGCGTCCCTGCCGGGGATGACACAGAGTCAGGCCGCCGCTTCCCGACACGCCCTGACGTGCCGCGACGAGGAGGCCCGCGCGTCCATCCTCACCGTGGAGTGAGGTAATGTTTTCCTGCGCGCACGGCGGGGCCCAGCCCCGACGGTCCGCGCATCGGGACGTGGCGCAGCTTGGTAGCGCACTTGACTGGGGGTCAAGGGGTCGCAGGTTCAAATCCTGTCGTCCCGACTTGCGAAGTCGCAGGTCAGGGGTTGTGTCGGAGCATCCGATGCGGCCCCTTGACCTTTTTGGGGCGGTGGAGTCACGGCATGCTTCGCGCCGTGAGCACGCTGTAGCGCCCATGGGGAATGAACGCCCCATGGGTGAACGCCCCATTGGTTGAGAATCCTCGACCGGGATCCCTCCGGCCCAATTCCCTTCTGTGGTGCGGCGCCCCTCCCCTCCTCTCGTTGACATCGCGCCAAGGGAAGAGCAGGGTGGAAATAGTCTAAAAGTGTGATTTGCACCCGATTGCTCGGAGGTGCATGGAAATGCGTCGCAGGATAGTTGCCGCAATGTCCGCAGCAGCCGCAGGGCTGGCCATCGGCGTGATGCCCGTCGGCGGAGCTCAAGCCTCAACGAGTGACTTCAGGGACGACTACAGGTGCTCCGAGTGGTTCTACAGCGGCTGGGACTACCGCGACTACCGCTACTACTGCGGTGACTACGGCGGCTACTACGACGACCGTGGCTACTACGGCTACTACGACGACCGCGGTTACTACGGCTACTACGACGACCGCGGTTACTACGGCTACTACGACGACCGTGGTTACTACGGCTACTACGACGACCGCGGCTACTACGACGACAACGGCCGCGGCTACTACGACGACAACGGCCGCGGTGGCGACGGCGACAACGGCCGCGGTGGCGACGGCTACGGCGACAACGGCCGTGGTGGCGACGGCGGCGATCGCGGGGGTGGCGGCGGTGACGGTGGCGGTCGCGGGGGTGGCGGCGGCGGTGACGGTGGCGGTCGCGGTGGAGGCGGGGGTGACGGCGGCGGTGGCGGCGGCGGTCGCGGTGGAGGCCGGTGAGCGCTGAACGGTGAGGCCGCGCGTCAGGCCACGGGCCCGGATCTTTCCGGGCCCGTGGCCTGTGACGAGCCGTCGGGGCCCTTCGCCGGTGAACGGTCGGGTGGGCGGTCCGGTGCGGTCAGGGGCGAAAGGCCGGCGAGCCTGGCGTGAAGGGATGAACGGTGGTTCACTTCTTCCATGGCCTATCGCAAGACCCCCGCGGTCCAGGACCGGCTGACCGCCGCCCGTGACCGGCTCGTGGACGAGGCGATCACCGTCGTCGCCGAAGTGGGCTGGGCGCAGGCATCCGTGACCGCGGTGGCCGCGGCAGCCGGCATGTCGGTCGGCTCGGTCTACCAGCACTTCCCGTCGAAGGCGGCGCTCGCCGTCGAGGTGTTCCGCCGCGCCGCCGGGCGGGAGGCCGACGTGCTCGGTGAGGTGCTGCGCGACGGCGACGGCGATCCGGTCGAGCGGCTCGCGCACGGCGTGACCGTCTTCGCGCGACGCGCCCTGGAGAGCCGGGGCGTGGCGTACGCCCTGCTCGCCGCGCCGTCGGAGCCCGCCGTCGAGACCGAGCGGCTGGAGTTCCGGCGGCGCTATCGCGGCATGTTCGCCGAGGTGGTCCGGGAGGGCATCGCCGCCGGGCTGCTCCCCGAGCAGGACCCGGAGGTCACCGCGGCGGCGCTCACCGGCGCCATCGGCGAGGTGCTGGTCGATCCGCTGTCCGGGCCCGCCGAGGGCTCCGACGGCGACCGTCTGGTCGCCGAGCTCGCCGCCATGTCCCTGCGCTGCGCGGGCGCCCTGCCCGCCGCGCCGCCCCGTGAGTTGGAGGACTCCGATGCGCAGTGATCCCGTACGCACCCACGAGGTGACCAACCAGGTGCCGCCCCTCGCGGAACACGACGTGGCGGACGACCCAGTGCTGCTGGAGGGTGTACGGAACGAGGGCGCCGAGTGGTACGAGGAGGACCTGCACCGCCTGGGGCGGCTCGCCGGCTCGGAGGAGGCGCGACGCTGGGGCGACGAGGCCAACCGGTACGAGCCGGTGCTGCGCACCCATGACCGGTACGGCAACCGCATCGACGAGGTCGACTTCCACCCCTCCTACCACGCGCTCATGGACGTGGCCATCCGCGAAGGCCTGGGCGGCACACCCTGGACGGAGGACAAGCCCGGCGCCCATGTCGCGCGCGCGGCCGGACTGATGGTGTGGGGTTTCACCGATCAAAGTCATCTGTGCCCGGTGTCCATGACCTACGCCGTCGTCCCGGCCCTGCGGCACGCCCCGGAGCTGGCGGCCGCGTACGAGCCGTTGCTCACCGGCCGGGTGTACGACCCGGGGCTGCGCGCCCCCGAGGACAAGCGGGGACTGCTGGCCGGAATGGGCATGACCGAGAAGCAGGGCGGCTCGGACGTGCGCGCCAACACCACGGTCGCCGTCCCGCAGCCGGACGGCACCTGGCGGCTGCGCGGCCACAAATGGTTCACGAGTGCGCCGATGAACGACCTGTTCCTCGTCCTCGCCCAGGCTTCCCCCTCCCAGGGGCCAGGCGGCCTGTCGTGCTTCCTCGTGCCCCGCGTCCTCCCGGACGGCAGCCGCAACACCTTCCGGATCCAGCGCCTCAAGGACAAGCTCGGCAACCGTGGAAACGCCAGCAGCGAGCCGGAGTTCGACGACACCGTGGCATGGCTGGTCGGACCCGAGGGGCGCGGAGTCAGGACCATCATCGAGATGGTCACCATGACCCGGCTGGACTGCATCCTCAGCTCCGCCTCCGGCATGCGGACCGCGCTCACGCACGCCGCCCACCATGTGCGCCACCGCTCGGCGTTCGGCGCGACACTCCTCGACCAGCCCCTGATGCGCAATGTCATCGCCGATCTCGGCATCGAGTCCGAGGCCGCGACGACACTGGCGCTGCGCGTCGCGGGCGCGGTCGACCGGGCGCAGCGTGGCGACGACCAGGAGCGGAGCTTCCTGCGCCTGGCCACGGCCGTCGCCAAGTACTGGGTGTGCAAGCGCCAGCCGGCGATGGTCGCGGAGGCGCTGGAGTGCCTGGGCGGCAACGGCTACGTCGAGGAGTCCGGCATGCCGAGGCTCTACCGGGACGCACCGCTCAACGGCATCTGGGAGGGTTCGGGCAATGTCGGAGCCCTGGACGTCCTGCGCGCGCTGACGCGCGAGCCGGAGTCACTGGAGGCCTTCGGCGCCGAGATCACGGCCGCCGCCGGGGCGGACTCCCGGCTCGACGGCGCCTGGCGGCGGCTCCGCGACGAGCTGCGGCCGGGCGAGGACGCGGAGCTGCGCGCCCGGTGGCTCGTCGAGCGGATGGCGCTGGTGCTCCAGGGCTCGCTCCTCGTCCGCCACGCCCCGGCCGCCGTCGCCGACACGTTCTGCGCCTCCCGGCTTGGCGGGGACCAGGGGCTCGCCTTCGGGACGCTGCCGACGGGGGCCGACCGGGCGGGGATCATCGCCCGCGTCCCCGGCGCGGGCTCCGGAGCCTGAGACGGCTCGGGACGCGGACGGCGCCGCGCGGAGGGATCCTGAAGACAGGACCCCGCGCGGCGCCGCAAGGCCTGCACGGGGAGCGGGTGAGGAGGTACGCCATGACGCGGACGCTGGAGTGGCAGGTCGGCGTGGTCCTCGTCGAGGAGGACGGTACGACCAGGGCCAGGGCCGTCCTGGACACCGGCACCACGACCTACACCGGCCAGGGCGTTGCCCGGTGCAACCCCCAGGACGTGGACGTCCCGGAGATCGGCGACGAACTCGCGGCGAGCCGTGCCATGAAGGACCTCGCGACCCAGCTGATGCGGGTCGCGAACCGCGACCTCGAGAGTGTCGGGGGCGGACCGGAGGACGGGCTCGTCCCGTACGGCTGGCCCGAGGCCGCGACGTAGAGCCGGTCCGGGCCGCCGAGCAGCGGTCGCAGAGGGCGGCGCACCGCAGAGATCAGAGCGTGGAGCCGCTGCCGTGCGGCGCGTAGAGATCCAGCAGACGGACACGCGTCGCATGGAGCCGGTGTGCGAGCACTCTGCCGACCCACTGCCCGATCGCCGAACCGAGCCTCGGGTCGGCGTCCATCATCATGCGTACGGTCAGTGCGTCGAACTCCTGTGCACGGACCGGCGTCATCGCCTCCGCGCTCAACTGCCACACGTACGGCGGGAACAGCCATGACCAGCCCACGAGTTCACCGAAGCCGAGGTTCTCGATCACGGCCGGGCGCCGTTCCGGCAGCGGCATGTGGAGGGTGACCGTGCCGGACCTGATGATCCAGAAGTGGTCGGCCCGATGGCCCTCCTCGAAGACCGTGGCACCCTCGGGAAACTTGACCTCTTCGGCGATCTCCAGCAGCCGGGCGCAATGCTCGGCCGAGAGGGCGGCTGTCATACGCATGGAAGAATTCATCAGGGGGCCTCCGTTCCGCGCGCCGGCTCATCTCAAGAGTCGCACGGCGGAACGCGGTGTGCGGTGCTCGGGACCGGCCGGAGAAGGTGCCCGCACCACCTTCCGCTGACGTTCCCCCCGGCGCTACGTGGCGGCGGCCGCCGCGTCCCTGAGCGCGTCGAGCAGGACGCGCAGCGCGGGCTCGGCCGGCGCCGAATCCCGTACGGCCGCGTGGATGACCCGCACCGGCTCCGGTCGCCGCACCTTGCGCACGACCACGCCGGGATGGGGGTTCCGCAGCCCGATCAGCGGGATCAGGCTGATGCCGAGACCGGCCGCTACGAACCCCTGCGCCGTGGCGTAGTCCTCGCTGTCCACGACGAACCCCGGGCCGAAACCGGCGGCGGAGCATGCGTCGAGCACGGTGTCGAGACAGGGCCCCGGCCACTCGCTGCCCACCCAGGGCTCATCGGCGAGATCGGCGAGGTCGAGCGTGCGCTTCGCGGCGAGCGGATGGCCCTTGGGCAGGACGGCACGGTACGGATCGTCCAGCAGATGCTCCAGCCGCACGCCGTCGACGGACCGGTCGTGCGCGCGGACGACGAGCGCCACATCGGCCCGGCCCTCCTTGACCTCCGGCAGGGGGTCGTCGGGGTCGATCAGCTTCAGGTCGACCTGCACGCCCGGGTGGTCGCGGCGCAGCCGGGCGAGCGCGGGCGCCACGAGCGGTGCACCGGCCGTGGCGAAGTAACGGACGGACAGCCGGCCCGTACGCCCCTCGCGCAAATCGGCCAGCGCCGTCTCCGCCTCGGCGACCTGCCGGCTGATCAAGGCGGCGTGCTCGGTGAGCAGCAGCCCGGCCGTGGTGGGCCGGACGCCCCGGCCCACCCGTTCGAGCAACGCCATGCCCGCTTCCTTCTCCAGGGCCGCCACCTGCTGGCTGACGGCGGACGGCGTGTACCCCAGGCGGGTGGCCGCCGCCGTCACCGAGCCACTGGTGACGACAGCCCGCAGAACCTGCATCCGTCTCACATTGAGCATGTAGTACAGGTTAATCGTCCATGCAGAACATTTCACTTGTCCTGTCGAATCTGATGCGTGACCGTTGCCCTGAGGACGCGACGGGCATCGGCGTGCATCAGCGGGCAGGGGAGAGAACTCATGACGAGCGGCCACGGAGCGAGCGGCGGCGGGCGGGGAACAGCGGTGCGGATGGGCGTGCTCGCCCTGCTCTGGGGATCCGGCTTCCTGTGGATCAAACTGGCCCTGAATCACGGCCTGACGCCGCTCCAGATCACCGTCGCACGCTGTGTGCTCGGCGCGGCCGTACTACTCGTGCCGGCCTGGTCGGCGCGGCAGCGACTGCCCCGCGACCGCGCGACCTGGGGCCATCTCGTCGTGGCCGCCTTCTTCTGCAACGCCCTTCCCTTCTTCCTCTTCAGCATCGGCGAGCAGACCGTCGACTCCGGCGTGGCAGGCGTGCTCAACGCGACAACTCCGCTGTGGTCGCTGCTGATCGGCATCGCGATCGGCACGGAACGCGGGCGTGCGCTGCGCCCGTTCCGCCTGGGCGGACTCCTGCTCGGCTTCGCCGGCACACTGCTGATCTTCGCGCCCTGGCAGCGGAGCGGACTGATCGGCTGGGGCGCCTTCGCCCTTCTCGCGGCCGCGGCCAGCTATGCCGTCGCGTTCGCCTACATGGGCCGTCATCTCACCGGCAGGGGCACCGCGCCCCTCGCGCTCTCCGCCGCCCAGCTCGCCACCGCGAGCGCCCTCGGCGCGCTCGCCCTGCCCGCCGGAGGCGGACTCACAGCGGTACGCCCCGACGTGACCGCCCTGATCGCCGTCACCGTCCTCGGGATCTTCGGCACCGGGCTCACGTTCCACCTCAACTACCGCCTGATCGCCGACGAGGGTGCGACAAGCGCCGCCACCGTCGGCTATCTGCTGCCGGTCGTCTCGGTGGCGCTCGGGGCCGTTGTGCTCGACGAGCAGATCGGCTTCCGGGTCGTCGCGGGCATGGTCGTCGTCCTCGTCGGCGTCGCCATGACCCGCGGCGGTGACGTGGTGACCGGCGGCGGTGACGCGGTGACCCGTGGCGGTGACGTGGTGACCGGCGGCGGTGACGCGGTGACCGGCGGCGGTGACGCGAAGGCGACGCGCGCGCCGCGACGCGAGGACACCGTCCCCGTCGCCCGGTCTCAGTGCGGCCAGTCCTTGATGATCTCGAAGCGGTGAGTCTCCCGCCCGAGCTCCGTGCCCTCCTTGTCGACGAACGTGCCGGTGACCTCGTACACGTCCCGTGCCAGATGGCCGGTCGGCAGATGCTCCGCCGGGAGGACGATCTCGTACGGACCACCGGTCCGGTAGTCACCCAGCAGGGTCTCCCGGTGGGTCATGGTCACCCCCTGCCTGCTGCGCTCGTCGATGTACCGGAGCCCATCGATGTCGTGCTTGGAGCGGACGGTGAACGCCAGTCGCGTCCGGAACTCCGTGCCTGCCCTCAGCGTGAGCGGAGCCACCTGCGGCCGTTCGCCGTCCGGATCGCCCGGGCCCTCGGGAGGCAGCGGTACGGGGATGTCGGGACGCCCTTCTACCTGGATCGTCACGGCCACCAGCTCGAAATCACGGGGTGAGTTCATCGCGTACGCCAGCTTTCGCCGCTAATGAGGAGGAAGGGCCCGTATGTCAGCCTAGTCATCGGAGCGCGGCACGGTCGCCGACGGGCGGGGGCGGGGAGCCGGTAGCGGTGTCATAGTCGGGTGTGTCACCGGGGGGCCGGACGGACCAGGAGAACCGGGCATGGGGTCAGCACGGGACGGATGGCCGGGGAACACCGGCGAAGGCGGCGGGCTCGCCGTCGACGTACGGCCGGGGCCCGAGCCGGGCGTCGCGGTGGTCGCGGTCACGGGCGAGCTCGACCACGACACGGCCGAACCGCTGCGCACAGCCCTGGACGAGACCATCGCGGGCGGCGCGCGACGGATCCTGGTCGACTGCTCCGAGCTGCTGTTCTGCGACTCCACAGGTCTGAACCTGCTGCTGCGGGCCCGCCTCGCGGCGAAGGAGACCGGCGCTCGCATCGAGCTGGCGGCGCTGCGGCCCCAGGTCGCGCGGATGCTGGCCATCACGGGCGCCGGCGCGGTCTTCCACCGGTACGCGAGCCTCGGTGAGGCCTTGGCGGAGCCCCGGCAGGAGTAGCCGTGAGCGCGGCACTTCCGGCGCAGGGTGAGACCCGGAGACTCGTACTCTCCGAAGCCCGGGGGGCCGTGGGGCGCTGCCGTGCCTTCAGCAGGGCCGCGCTCGCGGACTGGGGGTGGCTCCCGGACGGCGGCATGGACGACGATCCGTACGCCTGGAGCCACGTCCCGGCCGGCGAGGTGTACGAGTTCGACGAGGCCTGGGAGTTCGACGAGGCGTGGGAGTTGGACGAGGGGCACGAGACGGACGAGCGGAGGGCCGTCACCGAGGACGTGCTCATGGTCGTTTCCGAGCTGGTCACCAACGCCTGTCTGCACGCCGGCGGTCCGGAGGAGCTGGTGCTCCACTGCACGTCCGAGCGGCTCCGGATCGAGGTCACCGACGCGAGCCCTGTCCCTCCCCACCCCCGCCCTCATGCGGACCCTGCCGTACCCGGAGGCCATGGGCTCATCGTCCTCGGACGGCTCGCCCGCGCCTGGGGCTCCGCTCCGCATGGCACCGGCAAGACGGTATGGGCGGAGATCACGGCGCCCCGCCGCGCGTAGGCCGCCCTGTCAGGTGCCGCGCTTCCGGTCCGGCCGTGGACGCCGTGCCCGCGCGCCAGGGGCCGAGCCACCGTCGCCGTGCTCACTGCCACCGCGGCTGTCGCCGGTGCGCGTGCCGGTGTCCTCGCACTGGTCGCGCAGCTGCTCGGCCTTGCGGCGCAGCCGCTCCCGGTGCTCGGGATCGTTGCAGCGCTCCGCGCCGCGGGTCAGCTCCTCGGCCATCACCCGGAGCTGTTCGGGCGTCCTGACGGGTTCACCTGCTGTCGCCATGGCTCCTCCTTCCGGGGCCATGTGACAGGCAAACACGACAGGGTCACACGCGCATCACATGTCATTGCTCTGCGTGACGGGTCATGGTCGACCTTCACCTCTGAGGCGGCGAAAAGCGGTCTCTGTACAGCTGGTTGGCAGCTGGTTGGCCGTTCGGACCTGCTGTCGGGGCGGCTTCGACGAGCCGCGAAAAGCTGCCGTCCGGTGCCGCCGCCTCCGACCCGGCGGGCGGCACGGACAGCGGGTGCCCGTCAGGGCAGGTAGCGCTCCAGCGCCGCTGCGCCCTTCTCCTCTATCTCCTTGCGGGCGCGTTCCAGGTTCGCCGGCGTCGGCTCGCGGCCGGACGCCATCACCAGGTCCTCGGGGTCGAAGGGGCGTTCCGATCCGGTCCAGATCCGCAACGGCGCCCGCCTGCTCTCGGGCTCTTCGGTCTTGTCCTGACTCATCTGTGCCTCCGGGCGATCCGATGTCGAGGGGCTGACTACCAGCATCAACCCGTATCGCCCGACGTGCAGCTCGGACGTGTGTGCGGATACGGTGCGTGCGGACACGGCGACGGGCCGGGTATCGCGGTGTCGCGACACGCCGGCCCGTCGTCTGCCGTCGGCGGCCAGTACGGCCTGCTCAGGCGATCGATGCCGAGACGATCGCCGCCACCGCGAGATTGCACGACGCCGTCACCCACACCGCCGGGTGCGGCTCCGGCTCGACCAGCGTCTCCCCCAGCTTCCCCGGCGTGACCAGGTCCACGATCAGGAACGCCACGGCCATGAGCACGAGCCCCAGCACACCGAAGGCGGCCGTCGAGACGAGGCCCTTGCCGAAGTCGTCGTACGTCGTCCAGATCGACGTGAAGACGATGCCGCCGATGCCGAGGAGCGCGGAGCTCAGCAGGAGCGCCGCGTTGCGGTTGCGCTCCTCCCAGATCTGCCGGCCGAGCTTGCCGGGCGTCAGCACGTCCACCAGGACGATGCCGAGGATCAGCAGGACCACGCCGAGGGCACCGTAGGCGGTGGCCCGGCCAAGTCCGTTGACTATGTCGGTCATTGAGAAGCCAGTCTCCGTGTCTAAAAATGATCGCGGTCAAGGCGCGGCAAAATGTATCGCACGGTCGGCGCGCGCCCCAGGGCACTCCTCGCCCCGGCTCCGCCACTCGGGCGGCCCGGCAGCGGACGGAGAGGGGTCGGAGAATGGCCCCGTGCCTGGTTTCCGGAGCAGGTTTCCGGAGCAGGCCCTGGCATCGGCGTCATCCGACCGAGGAGATTGTCATGGCAGATCGCGAGCTCCGCGACGACCGGGAAAAGGGCCGGCTGGAGGCCTACGAGGACGGCGTGTTCGCCGGACACATCGCCTACTTCACGATGAGCGGAGAGCCCGCGGCCCTCGTCGCGGTGCACACCGTCGTGGAGCCCGAGCACGAGGGCAAGGGCGTGGCCGGCTCGCTGGTCCGGGAGTTCCACTCGATGGCCGCGCGCGAGGGCGTCACCGTCGTGCCGCTCTGCTCGTACGCCGCGAAGTGGGCGCAGCGCCACCCCGACGAGGCGCCCGTGCCACCTGCCGAGCTGGTGAGCGAGGCGGAGCGGAAGCTGCGTGTGGAGCACCCGGGGATGTGACGACGCTGCCCGCCGATCCTGCGTTCGTCGAGCCTGCGTCCGTCGGCTCCACGCCCGCCGGTTCCGCGTCCGTCGGCTCCACGCCCGCCGGTTCCGCGCGCGTGCTCGCGCTGGCTGCACACACCCCCGGTCCACGTCCCCCTCTTCAACGTGCTGCGGGACCTCGACCACCCAGGGCTGGAACCGCGGCATGCGGTGGACGAGGAACTGCAGGTACGCGGCAGGGCCGAGGGTCCGGACTCGGCCGCCGTCGAGGCCGTCGTCGAGGCCGCCCTCGTCGCGGCCGTCGCCCAGGGGGGCGCGTGCCGTTCTGTGCGCCTGCTCCACGATCGGCGCCGTCGCGGACGGTGCGCCGAGGCCTTCGCCGTACCCGTGCTCCGCCTGGACCGGCCGATGGCCGCGGCGCGGCCGGCGCCCACCGCGGCATCGCGGTCGTCGCGGCGCTCGCGAGCACTCTGGAGCCCATCGTCGCGCTGATCGGCAACGAATCGGGGGGCGCAGTCAGTCCGCGCATTCGTGCCAAGGTGGTCGAGGTGCCTGGGAGTTGTTCGAGGCCGGCGACCGGGACGGATGTCGGGACGCCGCGGCGGCGGCCGTCGACGGTGTACGCGCCGCCGAGGTGATCGTGCCGGCCCAGGCGTCCATGGCCGGTGCCGCCGACCGCCACGACGGCCGTTCCCGTGCTCTCCGGCCCGCGCCCGCCCTCGCCGCTGCCGCGGCCGCCGCGCGCCGAGGACTGGATCCGCCGCGCGTGGGCACCCGCAAGGCGAGAACCTGGAGCCATAGCCCCACCGACCCCGGGAGCCCCTCATGACCCAGCCGCAGCCCCCTCCCACACCTCCCATCCCGACCCCGCCACCGGACCCCCTGGGACCGGGGCCCGGGCCCCCCACCCCCGTACCCCCGCCGGAGCCGCCGCCCGGTCCGGCCCCGGGACCGGTTCCGGAGCCGCCGGCCCCGATCCCGGTGCCGGAGCCGGAACCGTCGCCGAGCCCGCCCGGCTGAGCGGGCTCAGCCGGTGCGCTCCTCCGACCGGTCGCCGCCCCACAGCGTGTGGAACGACCCGTCGCGGTCGGTCCGCCGGTACGTGTGCGCGCCGAAGAAGTCACGCTGGCCCTGGGTCAGCGCCGCGGGCAGCCGCCGCGCGCGCAGCGCGTCGTAGTACGCCAGCGCCGCCGAGAAGCCGGGCGTCGGCACGCCCTGGCGTGCGGCGGCCGCCACCACCGCACGCCAGTCGTTCTGCGCCGCGCCGATCTCCTCGGCGAACTGCTTGTCCGACAGCAGGCTCGGCAGCTCGGGCTGCGCGTCGTAGGCGGCGCGGATCCGGTCCAGGAACGCCGCCCGGATGATGCAGCCCGCCCGCCAGATCGAGGCCACCGCCCCCAGGTCGATGTTCCAGTCGTAGGCGTCGCTGCCGGCCTGGATCTGGTGGAAGCCCTGCGTGTACGACACGATCTTCGACGCGTAGAGGGCCTGCTCGACCTGGTCCGCGAAGCGCGCGGCCTCCTCCTCGCCGAGCGGCTGCGGCACCGGCCCGGGAAGGTCGCGTGAGGCCTCCCGCAGATCGGCGTGCCCGGAGAGCGACCGGGCGAAGACCGCCTCCGCGATACCGGAGACCGGCACCCCCAGGTCCAGCGCGATCTGCACGGTCCAGCGGCCCGTGCCCTTCTGCTCGGCCCGGTCGGCGACGATGTCGACGAACGGCTTCCCGGTCGCCGCGTCCGTGTGCGCCAGCACCTCGGCCGTGATCTCGATCAGATACGAGTCGAGCCGGCCCGTGTTCCAGCCCCTGAACGTCTCCGCGATCTTCGCGGGGGAGTAGCCGGCGACCGAGCGCAGCAGGTGGTACGCCTCCGCGATCAGCTGCATGTCCGCGTACTCGATGCCGTTGTGCACCATCTTCACGAAGTGGCCCGCGCCGTCGGGGCCGATGTGCGTGGTGCAGGGCGTGCCGTCCGGGGCCTTCGCGGCGATCTTTTCCAGCAGTGGACCGAGCGAGGCGTACGACTCCTCCGAGCCGCCCGGCATGATGCTCGGCCCGTGCAGCGCGCCCTCCTCACCACCCGAGATGCCCACACCCACGAAGTGGATTCCGCGCTCGCGCAGTTCGCGCTCGCGGCGCCGGGTGTCCGCGAAGTGCGCGTTGCCGCCGTCGATGATGACGTCGCCCGGCTCCAACAGCGGGGCGAACTCCTCGATCACGGCGTCCGTCGGATCGCCCGCCTTGACCATGATGACCAGACGGCGTGGCCGCTCCAGTGCTGCGACGAACTCCTCGGGGCGCTCGGCCGGCACGAAGGAGCCTTCGTCGCCGAACGCCTCGACCAACTCGCGCGTCCTGGCGGCGGTCCGGTTGTGCACAGCGACCGTGAAGCCGTTGCGTGCGAAATTGCGGGCGAGATTGCGGCCCATCACCGCGAGGCCGGTGACGCCGATCTGGGCGGTACCACTCATGCGTGTGCTCCTGGAGTCGGTCGGAAGTGCCCCTCCCTGTGGCCAGTATGGATACGTGTCCGAGGTGCACCGCGTTCATGAGAGCTCAAGTCGCCCGAGCGGCGCATGATTCCCGGACGGCGGCTCACGGCGGCCCACGGCGGCTCACGGCGGCTCACGGCGGTTCGCGCGTGCGACGTGGCGCCTCCTCCACGACCCTTGTCACGGCCTGTTCCCAGCCCCTAGCTTTGACGGCTGCTGATGCGTTCAAGGGGGGACCATGGCCGTTCGCGGACGACACCGTCGCTACCAGCCGAGCCGTATCAACCGGGCATCGCTCACCGTCACCGCGGGGGGTGCGGGCATCGCCCTGCCGCTGATCGGCGCAGGCACCGCCGACGCCGCGTCCGTGGACGTCTGGGACAAGGTCGCGGCCTGCGAGTCCACGAACAACTGGCAGATCAACACCGGCAACGGCTATTACGGCGGCCTCCAGTTCAGCCAGTCGACGTGGGAGGAGTACGGCGGCAGGGCCTACGCCCCGCGCGCCGACCTCGCCACCAAGGACCAGCAGATCGCCATCGCCGAGAAGGTGCTCGAGGGGCAGGGGCCGCGGGCCTGGCCGAACTGTTCCGTACGGGCAGGACTGGCCCGCGGGGGCGACGCGCCCGGCATCACGCCGGAGCGCCGGGGCGAGACGAAGGCCGAGCCCGTCCGTGCCCGGCAGCAGCAGCCGGCCCCGGCCGCCACTCCGACCACCGTCCCCACCCAGCGCGAGATGTACACGGTGGCCCGAGGCGACACGCTCTCCGGGATCGCCGAGACGCAGCGGGTCAGGGGCGGCTGGCAGGCGCTCTACAAGGCGAACCGGACCGTCGTCGGCGACGACCCCGACCTCATCCTCCCGGGCCAGCGGCTGCGTACGCAGATCGTGGCGCCACCGCGCCCGGCGACTCCCGCACAGCCGGAGAGCGCCGCGACCTCCCGGCCGCCGACGTCCCGGACCGGAGCGAAGACCGCCCCCGACCAGCGGTCGGCGCAGCAGAAGCAGAGGGCACAGGAGCAGCAGCAGAAGCAGCAGGAACGGAAGAAGCAGCAGCGGGCCGAGGAGCGGAGTGAGCGGGCCGAGCGCCCGGCCACCCGCACCGGCGGCTACGCCGCTCCTGTCGCCGCAGGCCCTGGCACCCCCTACCGCAAGGCCGGTTCGGCCTGGAGCAGCGGCTACCACACGGGCGTGGACTTCCCCGTGCCCACCGGCACCTCCGTCAAGGCCGTCGCCGCCGGCCGGGTCGTCTCGGCGGGCTGGGCCGGCGCGTACGGCTACGAGGTCGTCATCCGGCACGCCGACGGGAGGTACAGCCAGTACGCGCATCTCTCGGCCATCACGGTGCGCGAGGGCCAGCAGGTCGGCGGCGGGCAGCGGATCGCGCGTTCAGGATCCACCGGCAACAGCTCCGGACCGCATCTCCACTTCGAGGTGCGGACGGGGCCCGGGTACGGCTCCGATGTCGATCCGCTCGCCTACCTCAGGGCACGCGGCGTCACGATCTGAGGCATCGGCCGCCGCCGCGCGGGGCTGTTCCCTGGTGAGCAGCACCAGCCCCGCGGCGGCAACCGCCGCGCACGCCACCGCCACAGCGGTGCCCGTCGCGCCGTACCGGAAACCCTCGCCGAAGAGGGTGACGCCGACCGCTGCGGCGACGACCGGATTCACCACGGTCACGGTCGCCAGCGGCGCGGCCAGGCCCGCGCCCCGGTACGACGCCTGCGACAGCAGAAGTCCCGCAGCGGCCAGGCCCGCGATCACCAGCAGAGCCGGCAGCCGTTCGCTCACCGCGCCGCCGGGCAGCTCCGTCAGATCCTCCGCGGCGATCTTGATGAACACCGAAGCGACCCCGAAGGCGACTCCCGCACCTCCCGCCAGCACCACGCCGCGCACCACGGGACGGTGCACCCGGGGCGCGGCGAGGAGCACCGCGGCGATCGCTCCGAACGCCGCCGCGGCCAGCACCAGCCGCCCCGCGCCGCCCGGCGCACGGGAGTCCGCGGGTCCGGTGAGCGCCAGCAACCCGGCGAGTCCCGCCGTCGCCATGAGCGCGCCCCGCCACGCGGCCGCGCCGGCCCCGCGCCGTACGAACACCGCGGCCATGGGCAGCGCGAAGACGATGGTCAGCGCACCGAGCGGCTGCACCAGGCTCAGTGGCCCGTACGCGAGAGCGATCACATGCAGCAGCCCGCCCACTCCGTTCAGACCGACGGCGGTCCACCACCCGGCGTTGCGCAGCAGGGCGTAGGGCCTGCCGGACGCGTCGGCGGCCACGCGCTCCTGCACGATCGCCGCGGCCGCGTAGGCGACCGCCGAGACCAGTGACAGCAGCACGGACAGTGCGAGGGAGCTCATGGTCTCCACGATCTCCCCCGCGGACCGCCCCCGTCGTCGTCCTTGAGCAGGCAATTGGTCGTACTGCCGACGGAGTACACGATTACGGGAATACAACGCCGCGCCCTGAATCCGAGCGACTTTTCAGTCCTTTTCCATCAGATCAGCGTCAAATCCGATCGAATCAGAGCACTCCGTCGTCCGGGTCGAGGTCGGGCCCGGGCCACGGACCGTCCTGCCCGGCGGCCTTGAAGGGTGGCGTGGGAAGGTGACATGGCAACGTGACACGGCAACGTGACATGGCAAGGGGGCCTGGAACGAACAGCTGTATCGAGGCGGGGAGCGGATGGACTGGGACGAGGCGGCCTCCGTCGGCGGGTACTTCGCGGTACGGACCGGTGAACCCGGCACCGGAAACCTGCCCATCGCCCGCCTGTACGCGGGAGACCTCGCGCCGCTGACCGCCCGCGTCGACCGGGTCGCGGACCGGCTGCGCACCCCCGAGCGCCGGGTCGCCGCCTCCATCGCCCATCTGGGGCTCGCGGCCCGGCTCTGGTCCACGGCGCTCGGCCCGGCCGCACTGTACGGCGAATTCCCCGACCCGGCGGCCGCGGCCCTGCACTGGGACCCGGACCTCCCCGCGCCCGACGACCTCCGCTGGACGCGGGCACGGCCCCTCCCCGGCACCGTCGAGGCCATCCGCGAGGCCGTCCACCACGGCCATCTCGTGCCCCTCGCAGACGCGATCCGCCACGACGTGCGGATCTCGCCCCGGCTGCTGTGGGGCAACGCGGGCTCGGCACTCGCCGGAGCGCTGCGCGAGCTGACCCGCTGGTCCCGGGCCCAGGGCCGCCCCGAGACCGCCAGGCGCGCCGCGGACCTCACCGCCGGGCTGCTGGACCACCCCGATCTCTCCGGCACCGTGCACGGCCCGGCTCTGCGCAGAACCACGTGCTGCCTCTACTACCGCGTTCCCGGCGGCGGGCTGTGCGGCGACTGCGTCTTCGACCGCCCGCCGAAACGGTAGGCGGGCGTGCAGGAGGTCTTCCGCACCGGCCTCATCTGAGTGACCATCAACCTATGAGGGTGGGACTGCTGACGCGCGAGTATCCGCCGGATGTCTACGGCGGCGCAGGAGTCCATGTGGAGTTCCTCGCCCGGGAGTTACGGGCCCTGGCCGACCTCGACGTGCACGCCTGGGGCGAGAGCGCTGCCGTCGGCGGTGTCGTACGCCACGCCGCACTCGCCGGGCTCGACGGCGCGAACGACGCGCTGCGCACCTTCTCCGTCGATCTGTCGATGGCCGCCGCGCTCGCGGGTCGCGAGCTGGTCCACTCCCACACCTGGTACGCGAACCTCGCAGGACACCTCGCGAAGCTGCTCTACGGCATCCCGCACGTCGTCACCGCGCACTCGCTGGAGCCGCTGCGGCCCTGGAAGGCCGAGCAGCTCGGCGGCGGGTACGCCCTGTCCGGCTGGGCCGAGCGGACCGCGATCGAGGCGGCGGACGCCGTCATCGCCGTCTCCCACGGGATGCGTGCCGACATCCTGGGCTGCTATCCCGCCCTCGATCCGGCCAGGGTCCATGTCGTGCACAACGGCATCGACACCGCTCTCTACCGCCCCGACGCCGGCACGGACGTGCTGCGGCGCACCGGCATCGACCCCGGCCGCCCGTTCGTTCTTTTCGTCGGCCGCATCACCCGCCAGAAGGGCGTCCCGCATCTGCTGCGCGCCGCCCGCGCACTCGACCCCGGTGCCCAGCTCGTCCTGTGCGCAGGGGCGCCGGACACCGCGGAGATCGGCGGCGAGTTCCGGGAGCTCGTCGAGGAGCTCGGGCGGGCGCGCGACGGCGTGCACTGGATCCCCGACATGCTGCCGCGCGCGGACGTGGTCCAACTCCTCAGCCATGCGGCCGTGTTCGTCTGCCCGTCCGTGTACGAGCCGCTCGGCATCGTCAACCTGGAGGCGATGGCCTGCGGCACCGCGGTCGTCGCATCGGCCGTCGGCGGCATCCCGGAGGTCGTCGACGACGGGCTGACCGGGCTGCTCGTACCGTACGACGCCCGGCATCCGCGCGACTTCGAGAACGGGCTCACCGAGGCCCTCAACCGGGTGCTCGACGACCCCGCCACCGCACGGCGGATGGGCGAGGCGGGACGGGAGCGCGCCGTCCGCGAGTTCGGCTGGGACCAGGTGGCCCGGCGCACGTACGACGTGTACGAGGAGACGCTCAAGGCGAGCTGACGGCGGATGCCGACGGCGTGACGGCGTGAGGGGGCGCGATGCGCGGTGGACCTTCGGTGCTCGGAATCGTCCTGGCGGGCGGCGAGGGCAAACGGCTGATGCCCCTCACCGCCGACCGGGCGAAACCCGCGGTCACCTTCGGCGGCACGTACCGGCTCGTCGACTTCGTCCTGTCCAACCTGGTCAACGGGGACATCCTGCGGATCTGCGTGCTGACCCAGTACAAGTCGCACTCGCTGGACCGCCATGTCACCACCACCTGGCGGATGTCCAGCCTCCTCGGCAACTACGTGACACCCGTGCCGGCGCAGCAGCGGCTCGGCCCGCGCTGGTACCTCGGCAGCGCCGACGCCATCCTGCAGTCCCTCAACCTGGTCCATGACGAACAGCCGGACCACATCGTGGTGTTCGGCGCCGACCACGTCTACCGCATGGACCCGCGCCACATGCTGAAGCAGCACATCGAGAGCGGAGCGGGAGTCACCGTCGCCGGGATCAGGGTGCCGCGCGCCGACGCCTCGTCGTTCGGGGTCATCAGCCCGGCGTCGGACGGCGCCCGTGTGGAGCGCTTCCTGGAGAAGCCCGCCGATCCACCGGGGCTTCCCGGCGACCCGGGAAGGGTCTTCGCCTCGATGGGCAACTACGTCTTCACCACCAAGGTGCTGATCGACGCACTCCACCGGGACGCCGAGGACCCGCACTCCGTCCACGACATGGGCGGCTCGATCCTCCCGATGCTCACCGAGCGGGGGACGGCGCAGCTCTACGACTTCGACAGCAACCACGTGCCCGGGGAGAGCCCCGCGGAGCACGGCTACTGGCGCGATGTGGGCACGCTCGACTCGTACTACGAAGCCCATATGGATCTCCTCGCCGACCAGCCCGTCTTCAGCCTCGAGAACCGCCGCTGGCCCATCTACACACACCCGGGGCAGCTGCCGCCCGCGAGATTCTGCGCGGGCGGGATCGCGAGCGAGTCGGTCGTCGGCCCCGGCTGTGTGATCCGCGGCCAGGTCACCCGCTCCGTCCTCTCACCCGGCGTGACGGTCGAGCCGGGCGCGGTCGTCCAGGGCTCCGTCCTGCACGACAACGTCCGCATCGGACGCGGGGCGGTGGTGCGTGGCGCCGTCCTCGACAAGAACGTGAACGTGCCGCCCGGCGCGACGATCGGCGTCAACCCCGAGAGGGACCAGGAGCTCTACACGGTGTCGAAGGGCGGGGTGATCGCCCTCGGCAAGGGGCAACCCGTGCTGTGACTCCCGCCGCCCACGGGGCCGGTCACCCCGGTCACGGTCGCCCTGCGGGCCTGCCGGGCGTGGCGGGCGTGACGGGGATGAGCAGTGCGGTGATGTTGTCGTGGCCGCCGGCGTCCAGGGCGTGATCCACCAGCGTCCGCGCATCCTCCAGCAGTCCGACACCGCCCGCGGGTGCGCGTCTGCGCCGGACGAGCATGCCCCGCAGCGCGTCGGGGTCCGGCAGGCAGCGCCACAGCCCGTCGGTGCACAGCATCAGCCGGCCGGGCCCCGGTGGCCGGTAGCTGCGGATGCGCGGTGCCGTTTCGCCGGCGTCGGCGCCCAGCCATGCGGCGAGGGCCTCGTGCTCGCCGATGTCGTCCTCGGTCAGCGCGATACCCGGCCCCTCGTCCGGCAGCCAGTAGGCACGACTGTCGCCGATCCAGGCGCTCCAGAGGCCCTCCGGGCCGGCGATGCCGGCGACATACGTGCACGCCGGTGCCGCGTCCACCGACGCGGCCAAGGCGGCGACCGCGCGGCCTGCGCGGACGGCGGCCTCGTCGAGGGCGACCTCCGGCACGGCGCCCGCGCGCAGCCGCTCCGCCAGGGCGGTCATGCCCACCTCGGCCGCGACTCGGGCGGCTCGCTCGCCCCGCGGCGACATGGACACGCCGTCGCAGACGACACCGATCGTCCACATGCCCGTCCTGGTCAGGGCCATGGCGTCCGCGTTGGTGCCGCGCCGCTTGCCGCGGTCGCTCACTCCTGCCGCGCCGTCGTCCGTCGTGATCTCCACATGCGAGCGGAAAGCCGGCTGCGCCTCGCCGCAATGCCAGCAGTGGCCGTCGGGGGCGACCGTTCCGCCGCACAGGACGCAGCTCGTGATCCCAGTCATCGATGAGGGATCTTGTCATGCTCCGGAGGCCGCCTCCAGCTCCGACCGGGAACGGTCCGCAACGAGACGGTTTGGCGTCGGCTCCCCCGACTGACGTAAAGTTCCGCTTTTGGAAACTTCACGCGACACAGCGAACGGAACGGCAGCGGCGATGACGGTGACACAGGACGGCCCTGGCCAGGAGTGCGGGCCGGACCAGGCACCGGACCAGGAGTACGGGCCGGGCATCGACCCGGAGCGCCTGGCCGTCTGCCTGAGCGTTCTCGAGGAGCTCGACAGCCTCGAGGTCGACCACCCCGACGCGATCGCGGTCCGCCGGGCCACCGCCGGCATCTACCGGACCGTGAAGCAGCGCCGCCGCCAGGAGCGCCGCGCCGCCAAGACCGCCCACGACAGGTCGGTCACCGAGGCCACCGCCACCGGCTCCGCCGAGCGCATCGACGACGAGACGCAGGGACTTCTGCCGTCGTCCTCCGTGCTCGGCGAGGTCGCGGGCATACTCCAGCGCCCGAGGTCCTGCTACATCTGCAAGACCCGGTATGTCGAGGTCGACGCCTTCTACCACCAGCTCTGCCAGAAGTGCGCCGCCGAGAACCGGACCCGCCGCGACGCCCGCACCGACCTCACCGGCCGCCGGGCACTGCTCACCGGCGGCCGGGCCAAGATCGGCATGTACATCGCGCTGCGGCTCCTGCGTGACGGTGCCCACACCACGATCACCACGCGTTTCCCGAACGACGCGATCCGCCGCTTCAAGGCGATGCCGGACAGCCATGAGTGGATCCACCGCCTCAAGATCGTCGGTATCGATCTGCGCGACCCCGCGCAGGTCGTCGCGCTCGCCGACTCGGTCGCCGCCGAGGGCCCGCTCGACATCCTGATCAACAACGCCGCGCAGACCGTGCGCCGCTCCCCGCAGGCGTACAGCGAGCTCGTCGCCGCCGAGGGCGCCCCGCTGCCCGCCGGTGAGCTGCCCGCCGCGCAGGTGATCGGCACCTTCGGCAGCGGCACCGTGGACCGGATGGCCGCCCTGCCCGGGCCCCGGTCGGAAGGGCTCACCGCCCAGGACGTCACCGAGCTCGCACTGGTCTCCGGCTCGGCGTCGCTCGCCCGGATCGAGGCGGGCACCGCCATCGACGCCGGCGGCCTCGTCCCCGATCTGCACGACACCAACAGCTGGATCCAGACCGTCTCCGAGGTCGACCCGGTCGAGCTGCTCGAGGTGCAGCTGTGCAACTCGACCGCGCCGTTCATCCTCATCAGCCGGCTGCGCCCGGCGATGGCCGCGTCGCCCGCGAAGCGCAAGTACGTCGTGAACGTCTCCGCCATGGAGGGTGTCTTCAGCCGTGGCTACAAGGGCGCGGGCCACCCGCACACCAACATGGCCAAGGCCGCGCTGAACATGCTGACCCGCACCAGCGCCCAGGAGATGTTCGAGACCCACGGCATCCTGATGACCGCCGTCGACACCGGCTGGATCACCGACGAGCGCCCGCACCCGGACAAGGTCCGGCTCGCGGCCGAGGGCTTCCACGCCCCGCTCGACCTCGTCGACGGAGCCGCCCGCGTCTACGACCCGATCGTGCGCGGCGAGGACGGCGAGGACCTCTACGGCTGCTTCCTCAAGGACTACGCACCGGCCAACTGGTAACCCGTTCGGCCGAAACCCCCGGGCGCGCAGGGCCGTCCGGGGGTTTCCTGTACCCGATGGGCCGCCATTTCTGAGGATTTTCCTGTACAGAAACCCTCGATGTGACGAGCCCCATCGAGCGCAAGGGTGCTCATTTGGTTAGGCTGGTGTCCAGCGGACGGCCACCGAGGGCCCACGAAACCCCTCGACCGTCCTGGGACCAGGCCCACAACCACGGCCGCGATCCCGCCTGGAAACGGCGCCACCGCGACCGAATGGCCCTTGTCCCCCTGTTACGCGACACACGAGGAGTGCGCGGTGACAACTGAAGTGACAAAGCAGGACCAGCGACCGGCAGAACGCGGCGAACGGGCCGGCAGGCCCGACGAACTCGGCAGCCTCGAAGTCTGGGCCAGGTCCGCACCCATCCGCCTCGCCGGATACGAGGACGACCTCGAGGAACCGCACATCCTGCAAGGCATCGACTGATCCGGTTGCTGGATGACGTACCCCCTGGCCCGGGCTGGGCCAGGGGGTACGAGGTTGTTTACATCCTTTTTGCTCACTGTTTACACTCTTTCGGCGGATGTGTCCGTCGTGCTCAGCCGGCTCGGCGGCAGGAAGTCCCGCAGATAGCGCCGCTGCCACCAGGCGCCGGTGGCCCGCAACTGCCGCCAGCTCGTGAACTCGTAGTGATAGAGCCGGGCACGGACGAACACCGGCGGTGCGTCGGGGAACGGGTTGTGGCGCAGCAGCTTGAGCGTGTCGCGGTCGTTGTCGAGCAGCCGCTCGACGAAGGCGCCGAACCAGGGTCGGGCGTACGCGGGGGAGAGCGCCGCGAACCACATCAGCCAGTCCAGGCGCAGATGGTACGGGGCGAACTGGCGCGGCAGTCGTCGGATGTCGCCCGGTTTGCCGTGGAACGCGTACTCCCGCCAGACCGTGCCGGGGCGCAGCACCGGTTCGTCCGTCCCCTCCACGACGACCTCGAACCTCACCCGCCCGACGGTGCCGAAGGCCCCGTACGTGTTGACCAGGTGCAGCGGGTCGAAGGAGCGGTTCATCGCCTGGCGCCGGGAGAGCAGATTGCGCACCGGGTGGTAGCTGAGGACCAGCACCATGACGGTCACGGCGATGACGACGACCGCGTACCAGAGCGGCGGGGCCGGCAGCGGATGCGGCCCGGTGACCAGGGAGCCGTCGATGGCGGACAGTGCCAGCGTGATCGTCAGCCAGTTCAGCCAGGAGAAGTTGCCGGACAGCACGAGCCACAGCTGGGTGAGCACGATCGCACCCGCGGCCGCACTCGCGACCGGCTGAGGGGTGAACAGGAGCACCGGAACCACCAGTTGGGTGACGTGGTTGGCCGCGGCCTCGGTCCGGTGGAGCGGCCCCGGCAGATGGTGGAAGAACCAGCTCAGCGGGCCCGGCATGGGCTGTGTCTCGTGGTGGAAGTAGAGGCAGGTCAACCTGCGCCAGCACTCGTCGCCGCGAATCTTGATCAGTCCCGCGCCGAACTCGAGGCGGAACAGCAGCCAGCGCAGCAGCCACAGCACCAGCACGGGCGGCGCGGTGCGTTCGTTCCCGAGGAAGATCGCGAGAAATCCAGCCTCGAGCAGCAGTGACTCCCAGCCGAAGGCGTACCAGGTCTGCCCCACATTGACGATCGACAGATACAGCGCCCACAGCACGGCCCACCACAGCATCGCGGTCCACAGCGGCAGCCGGTCGGCCGCTCCGCCCACCAGTGCCGCCGACAGCACCGCCCCCGCCCAGGCGCAGCAGGCGAAGAACCGGTCCGAGTAGTGGAGTTGGAAGATGCTCGGCGCCCGCCGCATCGGCACGAGACGCACGTACCCGGGCACCGGGAGCATGCCGCGTGACCCGATCAGCGCCCGGAACTGGAGGGCGGCACTCAGGAAGCCGACGAGGTAGATGACGGCCAGCGCCCGCTGGAAGACCAGCCTGCTCAGCCAGTAGTCGGGTGCCGTGAACCACTCCATCGCGGACCTCCGGTACCTCCAGTATCGGCCTGGGCCGCGATGCGTTGCAGTACGGCGCCGAGCCTGCGGGCGTACAGGCGCTGCAGCAGCGGTACGAGGGGCCCGGCGAGCCGCGTGTACCAGGTGGCCGGCCTGCTGAAGGCCATCACGGTGAACCAGACGGAACCGTCGTCCCCGAGCTCCACGACGAAGCACTCCTCCCCGCACTCCGGATGACCGGTACGGGTGCCGTACGCGAAACCGGTGCGGAGCGCCTCGTACTCCGTCCAGATCACCTGGCACGAGGCCCGGAACCGCAGCGGCCCGACGCCCAGGGACAGCTCGACGGCCGTGCCCGGCTCGGCGTGCGGCGAGGAGGCCCGCACCCGTGCGCCCGCCTCGCGGTGCATGCGCCAGGTGGTGACCGCGCTGCCGGCGGCCTCGAAGACGGCGCGACCGCGGCCGATGCGGGTGCGGCGGTGGAGGTGGTGGTAGCCGTCCGGGAGAGGGCCGAGGCGGGTCGCTCCGATCTCGCGGTAGCTGAGCCCGTCGGTGGTGTTCATGCGGTGATCTCCTTCAGTCGGTGCCACGCCAGCACGGAGCAGAGGGCGAAGCCCAGCGCGTTGCCGAGACCATGGGTGGCGGCCATCCAGGTGAGGTTCGGGTGCGGCAGACCGGTGGCCTCGCCCACCGCCCAACTCAGTGCGAGGAGCATCGTCGCCACCAGAACGGCCGAAGACACCGCGAGAAGTCCGCGCGTCATCCGTTCGGCCCTGCCTGTGCGCACATCGCGCCAGGTCAGCAGGGCGACGGCCCACATGCCCGCGGTCAGGACGAGGGCCCCGGCCAGCTCGGCCCAGTCGCCGACGAAGTAACCGCCGAGGACGAGCAGCGTGCCGAGCGGGACGCTGAGCGCCGCGAAACGGCCGGCCGGCGAGTCGGCGGCCCCGCACACCAGGCCCGCGACCAGCGCCGCGGCGAAGCCCGCGAAGTGGAAGTGCGGCACGGTCAGCGCCAGGATCTCCAGGTCGAAGCCGAAGAGGCGGTGCCCGGAGCGTTCGGCCACCAGGGCGACACCGGCGACCGCGGGAGTGACGAGGGCGGTGAGCACGGCGATCTCGGCGGGCGAGAGCGAGCGGGTGCGCCGCAGCCGGGCCGGGGCGTGCAGGGCGAGGGCGACGGTGGCGAGCGCGTACGCCGAGGCCAGGGCCGTGGCGACGGGTCCGCGCGGCAGCCAGAGGGCCACAGCCCCGGCGGCGGCCGGCAGCGGCCACAGCCGGCGCAGCGGCACCGGGTCAGGGCCCCCGACGAGCTGGAGGCCTGCCGGGACGATCACCAGCATGCCCAGCATCACGATCGCGTTGACCAGGGCGTTCATGCCCCACCCCCCTGCTTGAACATGTTCAATTCTTGTTCATGAGTCTAGAGCCTTCTTTGAACGTGTTCAAGTCGCGGTCCGGGCCGGCATGCGGCATGAACAAGAGTGATCACTCCGTGTCACTCACAAACAGGCGGGAGATGGCGGTTCATGTTCGTGCGCTCACCGAGGTATCGCCGACACGCCGGGCTCGCCGCGCTGTCGGCCGGTCTGACGGCCGCGGCTCTGGTCACGGGCTGCAGCAGTCTGACGGATTCGGGCCAGTCAGGCGCGGCAGCCCGGCAGCAGGTCCATCTGCAGGCGGCCCTGGAACAGGGCCCCGATCCCTTCACTCCCTCGACGGCGACCGTCATGGGCGCCGCCGGGAAGCTCCCGGTGCCGCGTGCCTCCGCGTCGGCCGGGTCCGGGGCCGCGTTCGGGTCCATCCGTACGGTGCTGGGTTCCACGCCCGGCCTGTACGGCGGGATGAACTCGGTCGGGAGCTGCGACGTCGAGCAGCAGATCCGCTTGCTCATGGCCGACGGCAACAAGGGCCGTGCCTTCGCGCACGGCGCCGGCGTCAGCCAGGAGGACATCCCCGCGTTCCTGCGCGGGCTCACCCCCGTGGTGCTGCGCGCCGACGCACGGGTCACGGGGCACAACTACCGCGACGGCTCCGCCAACCGCTTCCAGGCCGTCCTCCAGGGCGGCACGGCCGTCCTCGTCGACGAGCAGGGCTCGCCCAGGGTCCGCTGCGTCTCCGGTAGTCCGGTGGCCTCGCCCGTGGTCGACTCCGCCGAGCCCGAGGAGCAGGGCAAGGCCTGGCCCGGCTACGACCGCGGGCGCGTCGTGGTCATCACCCGCGCTGCGCAGACGATCGACAACCTCATCATCGCCGACCTCGCGAGCAACTCCTGGCTGGCGCGGAAGAGCGGCACCGACGGCGAGGCGGACCGCGCGCCGGAGGTCCCGCCGGCCTACGCCCCCGGGCTCCACGTCACCGACGTGCCCGAGTCGCAGGCGGCCGGCCGGAACCCGGTGAACCCGAGCGCGCCGAGCCCGAACCCGCCGAGCCCGGATGCCGCGAGCCCGAACGCCGCGAATCCGCAGCGGAAGGCCAGTCCCGGCGTCACGGCCCCCAAGCCGGTCCTCCCGGACGCGAACCCGGACCGGCCGGGCGTGCCGACGGCCCCCGACGCGGGCGGCTCCGGTGGCTCCGGGGATGCTCCCCAGCCCGCGCCCGTTCCCGAGGCCCCCATCGGCGGCAACCAGCTGCCGCTGCCGGACGGCGGGACCACGTACGAGGAGTTCGACACCGAGAGCGGCTCGGTGGAGGGCTCCGAGACCGGGTCGGACGACGACATCCTCTTCGGCCCGGGCAGTGCCCCCGGCCAGGGCCGGGGCGGCGCTCCGAGCAGCGACCGGAGCGGCAGCCCCGGCGCGGCAGCCCCGGGCTCCGGCGTCCCCGGCGGTGCGCGGAACGCCGTGCCGGCGCCCAAGGGCGGCGGTGGCGCCCTGCGCGGCTGAGCGGGTGGTCGAGCGGGTGGGCCGCCCGGACCACCCGCTCGCTCGAAAAATCGGACAAATGATGGCAGAGTGTCACCATGGTTGATCGGGCAGCGGGTGCCGTGTCGCTTCCCGACGACTGGCCCGCCCACCCGGATCTGAGCCTGGCCCTCAACCGCATGGGCAGCTTCGACTGGGATCTCGACAGCGGGCTGATGCACTTGGACCAAGCCGCCCTCGACGTATTCGACATGAGGGCTGCGGAGTACGACGGGCGCCCCGAGAGTCTGACCTCCCGGGTCCCGCCCAGCGAGGCGACCCGGCTGGACGGACTGGTGTCGCAGGCGCTCAAGGGCGGCAGCAAGACCTACGGCGCGTACTTCCGCATCCGCTGCCGCGACGGCATGCTGCGCTGGACCCACACCCAGGGCTCGGTCCAGCGTGACCACGCCGGGCGCCCCTACCGGATCATCGGCATCGTCCGTGACGCGACCCAGGAGCTCGCCGACTCCAGCGCGCGCGTCGAACTCGACACGGAGCGCCGTCGCCAGACCAGCGTCGTCGAGAGCACCACGGCCGCGCTCGCCCATGCCAGGACCGTCAAGGACGTCATCGACGTGCTCAAGGACTCCCACGGGCTCGAGCACCTCGGTGCCACCAGCCTCGTCATGGGCCTGCTGGAGTCCGGCCGGATCCACCTGGTCGCCGAAGGCCCCGAGGGCTCGTTCGTGCCCGGCACGCGCTACACCCGGGTCGACGAGCAGTACCCGATGAGCGAGGTCATCCGCACCCTCGCACCGCGCTTCATCGAGTCCAAGGAGGACTTCGCCGTCTCGTACCCGAGGCTGTGGCCGCATATCAGCGGGCTGGGCATCACCTCGGCCGCGTACATGCCGCTCATCGCCCAGGCCCGACCCATCGGCGCGCTCGGGCTGCTCTACCGCGACAAGACCGGGTTCACCACCGAGGAGCGCAATCTGCTGGTCGCGCTCGGCAGCAGCATCGCGCAGAGCCTCCAGCGAGCCGTCCTCTTCGAGCAGGACCACGACCTCGCCGAAGGGCTGCAGCAGGCGATGCTGCCGCGCCGGATCCCGTCCGTGCCCGGCGCGCAGATCGCCGTCCGCTACCGCTCGGCCCGTCTCGGCCGCGACATCGGCGGCGACTGGTACGACATCATCCCGCTGCCGGGCGGCCGCGTCGGCGCGGTCATCGGCGACGTCCAGGGCCATGACACGCACGCCGCGGCGGTGATGGGCCAGCTGCGCATCGTGCTGCGCGCGTACGCCGCCGAGGGTCACACCCCGGCGACGGTCATGGCCCGTGCCTCCGTCTTCCTGCACGAACTCGACACCGAACGCTTCGCCACCTGCATCTACGCGGAGGCCGATCTGACGACCGGTGTGGTCCAGGTGGTGCGGGCGGGACATGTCGATCCGCTGCTGTGCGAGGACGACGGCCACTGCCGCCGCATTCCGGTGAACGGCGGGCTGCCGCTCGGCCTCTCCGCCGAGTTCGGCCGGCTCGAGTACCCGGTCGCCACCGTCGAACTCGACCCCGGGCAGACCCTCCTGCTCTACACCGACGGGCTCGTCGAACAACCGGGCTCCGACCTCGACGACGGCATGCAGCTGCTCGCCGCCGCGATCCGCAGCGGCCCCAGGAACCTCCAGCTGCTCGCCGACCGGCTCTGCGAGGAGGTCGACGAGCGGGGAGGCGAGGACGACGTGGCGCTGCTGCTGCTGCGCCGCCACGGCGCCTGCGCCCCGCAGGCCGGCGGCAGGCTGCAGCAGCACGTCGCCCAGAACGACCCGGAGGCACTGAGCTCCGGCCGACACATGATCCGGGCTGCGGTACGGGCCTGGGGTGCGGGGGACCGGTCCGACGAGATCGAGCTCGTCGCGGACGAGCTGATCACCAACGCCCTGATGCACACGGACGGCGACGCCATCGTGACCGCACGCGTGCTGCCGGGGCCGGAGCGGCGGCTGCGGATCGAGGTCGAGGACCCGTCCAGCGCCCTGCCGCGCCGCAGGGAGGCGGGGGAGTCCGGGGTCTCGGGACGGGGGTTGATGCTGGTGGACCGGCTGACGGACGTCTGGGGTGTGGAGTCGCGCGGCAGCGGCAAATGTGTGTGGTGCGAGTTCATCGTTCCGGCCCGCGCCCATGGCCGCCCGGCAACCTGACCACTACCGAACGGTAACCGTATGTAACGTTCCTGTGCTTGACCGTAACCGATCGCAGGCGATTGACTGCATATACCTGTCTTCCTGTTCCGCACGTTCCGCGTCCGTACCCTCTGCCTCCGTACTTCCTGACGTCCTGTCTTCCGGCCTTCCCGTACACGAGGACCCCCTTGAGCGCTGAGCCTCTCGCACCCATTGATCTGGCTTTCTGGCACCTCGAGACCGCCGACCACCCGATGCACCTCGGCGCGCTGGCCTTCTTCGCCCAGCCTCCGGCCGGTGAGCGCGGCAGCGAGGAGATCCTCGAACTGCTCGCCACCCGCGCCGCCGCGATCCCCCGGCTGCGGATGCGGGTGCGGGACGTCCTCCTGCCCGTCGGCGGGGCCGCCTGGGCCGTCGACAAGGACTTCGACGTGCGCCGCCACGTCCGCCAGGTGCGGCTCCCGGCGGGGGACTTCGCCGAGACCGCCACCCGGCTCGCCGGAGAACTGATGGAGCGTCCGCTGGAGCGCGGGCTGCCGCCGTGGGAGATGTACCTGCTCACGGGCGGTCCAGGCGACCCGTTCGGTGTGCTCGTCAAACTGCACCACGCACTCGCCGACGGGATGCGCGCCGTCGCCATCGGCGCCGGGATCTTCGACGAGATCGCCGGCACCCGCGCGGCGCGCGGCCGCAAGAGCGGCCGGAAGCCCCGCAGTGTGCCCCCCCGTTCCTGGCTGCCGGGGCCGTGGCAGGTCGCCGGGATGGCGCGCGGCCGGATCGAGGACCTCGGCCGGGCGGTCGGCGTCGGCGCCTCGCTCGTCGGTGCCTCGCTCGCCCGGGCGGGCCGGCTCGATCCGCGGGGCGCCGCGGCGCTGACCGCCACCTCCAGCGGCACCCGCCGGCTCGCCACGTCCGTGCTCTCCCTGGACGACGTCCAGCAGGTACGCAGGGCCGTCGGCGGAACCGCGAACGACGTGCTCCTCGCGACCGTCGCGGGGGCGCTGCGCCGCTGGATGACCGAGCGCGGGGACACGCTGCCGCTCAGCGACCCGAGCGCGCTCGTCCCGGTGTCGAGGCGCCGGCCGGGCAGCGCGCCCGGCTCCGGCAACAAGCTCTCGGCCTATCTGCTCGGGCTGCCCGTCACCGAGCCCGACCCCTGGGTCCGGATCTACACGGTCCGGACCGCCATGGACCGCAACAAGGCCGCGGGTCCGCTGCGCGGTGCCGGCGCGGTCGCGGTCCTCGCCGACCAACTGCCGCCGCTCGCACACCGCTTCGGCGCGCCGCTGGCCGGGAACGCGGCCCGGATGCTCTTCGATGTGCTCGTGACGAGCGTGCCGCTGCCACGGTCGGCGCTGTCGCTCGGCGGCTGCCCGCTGCGGGAGGTGTACCCGATGGCTCCGCTCGCCCGCGGCCAGTCGCTGGCCGTCGCGATGTCGACGTACGGGGGGCACGTGCACGTCGGCCTCGTCGCCGACGGCAAGGCGCTTCCGGACGTCGACCGCCTCGCGCGCAGCATGGAGGACGAACTCGCGGCCCTGCTGGCGCTGATCCGATAGAAGGGCGAGGGCGGGGCTCCGCCGCGTGAGGGGCGAGCCCGCAGCCCCCGTCGGGCGGCCGGTGCCGTCCGGCGGCCCGGAATTCCGTCCTCAACCGCGGGACGGGCTCCGAACCGAGGCGGATCCCTCGCGAACGGGGCCCGGGGCATCCCGGACAGGCTCGCCGCACGCGGCCGCGTGCGGCAGGCTGGAGCCATGCCGGAACTGCCCGAAGTCGAAGCGCTCCGAGGCTTCCTCGACGACCACCTGGTCGGCAAGGAGATCGCCAAGGTCCTGCCCGTGGCCATCAGCGTCCTCAAGACGTACGACCCTCCGCTCACCGCCCTCGAGGGCACGCAGGTCACCGCCGTGCACCGGCACGGCAAGTTCCTCGACGTCGCCACGACGGGCGGGCTGCACCTTGTCTTCCACCTCGCCCGGGCCGGCTGGCTCCAGTGGAAGGACGTGCTGCCGTCCGGAGTGCCCCGCCCGGGCAAGGGCCCGCTCGCCCTGCGCACCGCGCTCACCGGTGGCGACGGCTTCGACCTGACCGAGGCGGGAACGACGAAGCGGCTGGCCGTCCATCTCGTACGGGACCCGTCCGAGGTCTCCGGCGTCGCCAGGCTCGGCCCCGACCCGCTCGCCGACGGCTTCGGGCGGGACGCCTTCGCCGCGCTGCTCGCCGGGGAACGCCGCCAGATCAAGGGTGCACTGCGCGACCAGAGCCTCATCGCCGGAATCGGCAACGCCTACAGCGACGAGATCCTGCACGCCGCGAAGATGTCACCGTACAAACTCACGTCGAAACTCACCGCGGACGAGATCACCGGGCTCTACGAGGCGATGCGCACGACGCTCACCGATGCCGTCAAGCGCTCGCACGGGCTGGCCGCCGGGAGTCTCAAGTCCGAGAAGAAGAGCGGTCTGCGGGTGCACGGGCGCACCGGCGAGCCCTGTCCGGTGTGCGGCGACAGCATCCGCGAAGTCTCGTTCCACGACTCGTCGTTGCAGTACTGCCCCACCTGCCAGACGGGTGGCAAACCGCTCGCCGACCGACGGATGTCCCGGCTGCTCAAGTGATCCGGGGCCGGGCCGCACACGGGGTCACGAGCCACACGCGGGGTCAGCGGCCGGCGTTCAGCGTCACGAGCCGTTCACCGCGCACCGTGCGGACCTCGAAGTGGTCGATCTCGTCCGGCCGCAGCGCCGTCGCCGCCTCGAGGTCCAGCGGACTCCCGTCCCCGGGCGAGCCGGGGACGCCGTGACCGCCGCTCGGCACCGACCAGGTGGTGACCCTGTGCTCCTCGCCGTCCCTGCCGACCACGACCAGTTCGCAGGTCCGCGGCCCCCGCAGCCGTGCCACGCGGAGGG
Organism: Streptomyces sp. NPDC001970; assembly: GCF_053594115.1. Classification (NCBI taxonomy): domain Bacteria; kingdom Bacillati; phylum Actinomycetota; class Actinomycetes; order Kitasatosporales; family Streptomycetaceae; genus Streptomyces; species Streptomyces sp. NPDC001970. Next base: position 49,364 of record NZ_JBSFDW010000016.1, read on the forward strand.
CGACGGAGGTGCCCGAGTCCTTTGCGCGGAGATCGACGGCGCCGTACACACCGGTCGCCGCGTCCGTCGCGGCGATCCGCGCATCGGGACGACCGCCCCGGGCGCCGGCACCGTCCACCAGGGCCGGCGTCACGGCCGGCAGCGCCACGATCAGCGCCGCGGCCGCCACCACCAGCCGCAGCCTGCGGCGGGAGCTGTGCCGGCGCCGTGCCGCGACCTCGTGGAGCAGCCGGTCGAGCAGCTTCGGCGACGGCGCCGGCGTCGGCGCGCGCCCAGGGCCGGGACCGGCGAGCTCGGCCAGTGCCGACGCGGCCGGCGTGAAATCGGCCAGCCGCACGGCACACAGGACACACTCCGACAGATGCTCCTCGAAGCGGAACGCGTCCGAGGGATCGAGGACGCCCAGCGCATAGGCGGCCACGTCCCGGTGCCGCTCCCGCAGATTCATGGACCATTCCTCGATTCGCGTGTGCTGTCGTGTACGTAGAGTGTTGTGGTGTCGCTCTGGAATACGCAGAAAGACCCGTCCGCGCTCATGCGACAGGTGGAGAAACGGGGAAACCCATGACCGTGCCACCCTCCGGCAGCCCTCATGTGGTGCTCCTGCTCGGCGCGTACGTGCTCGGCGCGCTCGCCCCCGAGGAGGACGCGGGCGTCGCCCGCCATCTGGCGTGCTGCGACCCGTGCCGGACGGCGTGTCTCGACCTCGCCGACGCACGGGCGCTGCTCGCGACGGTCACGGTGGAGGACCTGCTCGACGGCATCGAGCGGATCGAGGGCCCGGCCGGCCTCGGCGGCCACGACGTCCCCGAGGACGGCGCCGGACCTCCGGGGACCGGCGCCCCGTAGGGCCGGTGGCCCGGTAGCCCCGTCGACCCGTGGTCCCGCGCTCCTCCCGCGCCTAAACTCCGCAGCATGCTGCGCGTACTGGCCGTCGACGACGAGAAACCGGCTCTCGAGGAGCTCCTGTATCTGCTGCGCTCCGACCCCCGCGTGCGCAGTGCGGAAGGAGCCACCGACGCCACCGAGGCGCTGCGCCGCATCAGCCGCGCCCTCGACGCGGGGCCCGACGGTGACGACGCCATCGACGTCGTCTTCCTCGACATCCACATGGCCGGGCTGACCGGGCTCGACGTGGCCAAGCTGCTCGCGGGCTTCGCCCGGCCCCCGCTGATCGTGTTCGTCACCGCCCATGAAGGCTTCGCCGTGCAGGCCTTCGACCTCAAGGCCGTGGACTACGTCCTGAAGCCGGTGCGCAGGGAACGGCTGGCCGAGGCGGTGCGCCGGGTCAGCGATCTGGCCGATTCGGCGCGCGAGCCCCGGCTGTCCGTGCCCGTACCCCAGCCCGCGCACACCCACGCACCGCCCGCCGTGACGGGAGCGGCCGTGCCCGGCGGAGGCCCCGATCAGATCCCGGTGGAACTGGGCGGGGTCACCCGGTTCGTCGCGATCGACGACATCGCGTACGTCGAGGCCCAGGGCGACTACGCCCGACTGCACACGGCGGAGGGCAGCCATCTCGTCCGGATCCCGCTCTCGACGCTCGAGGAGCGCTGGGCGTCCCGCGGATTCGTTCGCATACACCGCAGCCATCTCGTCGCCCTCGGCCGCATCGACGAACTGCGTCTGGACGCCGGGGCCACCACCGTCCGGGTGGGCAGCGCGGAGCTCGCGGTCAGCCGCCGCCACGCGCGCCAGCTGCGCGATCTGCTCATGCGCCACGCGCGCCGCTGAGGACCGTTCGGCGTGTGCGCACCGCCGTTCGTCGTCCCGCCCGGCCCGTACGGCGACGGCCCGGGCCACTGGCCGAGCGGCGACCGCAATCGGTGCTGCCGCCCTCCGGACCCGCCTACCCTTGATCGGGAAGGGGAGAAGGGGCCTGATGTCCGATATCGAAGCGCTGCTGCACGAGCTCAGCGGTCTGCAGGAGATGCGGCCCGCCGGTCCGGACGACGTAGAGGCGCTCCTCGCCAGGGCCAGAAGCGCGGCCGGCCGCTGGGCCGATGTGCTCTACGACATCCAGGAGTCCGCGCAGGGGCTCGTCGGCCCGCGGGCGGAAGCCGCCCTCGAAGTCGCGTTCCGCCGTGCCGAGGAGTCGTACGTCGAACTGGAGATCGCCCTCGCCGACTGCACCCGCCAGCGCGCCGGCCAGTGATCCCCGGACCTGCCGGGACCGTCTGTCGGAGGTCCGCGGGCCGGGACGCGGCCCACCGAGACCGGGACGAGACCATCCGGTGCCTACCTTCCGTCAAGGCCGCTGCATAGACTCCGTAGATCCTCGGACCCCTGTCCGAACGAGCCGAGTCGACGAGAGATGCCGGGAGCGGACGACGATGTCTGCAGAGCAGCCACCCCGCCGTGAGGTGGTCACGGGTGTGCCGCGAGGGGCCCGCCGCAGGCCGGGCCACGCCCCTGCCCGCTCGGAGATCAGCGAGCAGACGCCGCTCGGCACCGTGTACGTCCGTTCCCTGATGCGCAGTCAACTGCGCACGGGCCTGTACGCCCTCGGCGCGCTCGCCCTCCTCGTCGGCACCCTCCCGCTGCTGTTCGCGTTCCCCGCGGCCGTTCTCGGCTCCTTCTCCTCGCCCGAGCCGTTCGTCTGGGTGGTGCTCGGCGTGGTCGTCTATCCGGTGATGTGGCTCGTGGCGCGCTGGTACGTCCGCCGGGCGGAGCGCAACGAACGCGACTTCACCGGGCTCGTCGAAGGCCGCTGACGCCGCTCGTGGGGAACAGCCGGTGAACCAGACCTACGCGGTGACGGCCGTCACCTTCGTCGTCCTCGCGACCGTCCTCATAGGCGGCCTCGGCCTGCGCATATCCCGTACCACCTCCGACTTCTACGTCGCGTCGCGCACCGTCAAACCCGGGCTGAACGCGGCCGCCATCAGCGGCGAGTACCTCTCCGCCGCCTCCTTCCTCGGCATCGCGGGACTGGTCCTCCTCCAGGGCCCCGACATGCTGTGGTACCCGGTCGGCTACACCGCCGGATACCTTGTCCTGCTGGTGCTCGTCGCCGCCCCGCTGCGCCGCTCGGGGGCGTACACCCTCTCCGACTTCGCCGAGGCACGGCTCGAATCGGGCGTCGTGCGCCGCCTCGCCAGCCTCTTCGTCGTCGGCATCGGCTGGCTCTATCTGCTGCCGCAGCTCCAGGGCGCGGGACTCACCCTGGAGATCCTCACCGGCGCGCCGGACTGGGTCGGCGGACTCGTCGTGGCCGTCGTCGTCACGGGCGCGGTCGCCGCCGGTGGGATGCGCTCCATCACGTTCGTCCAGGCGTTCCAGTACTGGCTCAAGCTCACCGCACTCCTCGTGCCCGCGCTCTTCCTCGCTGCCGCCTGGTTCGGCGACGACGCGCCCCGCGCCCGGTTCGACGCGCCCACCGTCTTCCGTGAGCACACCGTCGTACGGATCGACGACACCGTACGGGTCGAGCTGGAGCAGCCGCTCACCGTCGGCGTCCTCGGCAGCATCGACGGCATCCGGCACGACGAGGACCGGCTCACCCTCGACGCGGGCACGCACCGCATCGACGCCGGGACCCGCCTCAGCTTCGTCCGCGGCTCCGAGGTACCCGAGCGGGCCTCCACCGGGACCGACCCGTTCAGCTGGTCCCAGCCGCTCGCGGGCGGCCGCGACGGCTATCAGCTGTACGCCACGTACGGGCTGATCCTCGCGACCTTCCTCGGCACCATGGGACTGCCCCATGTGGCCGTCCGCTTCTACACCAGCCCCAACGGGCGGGCCGCGCGCCGGACCACACTCGTCGTGCTCGGGCTGATCGGCGCCTTCTACCTGCTTCCGCCCGTCTACGGAGCGCTCGGCCGCATCTACGCACCCGAACTCGCCCTCACCGGCCAGGCCGACGCGGCCGTGCTCGTCCTGCCGGAGCGGATGATCGGCGGCATCCCGGGGGATCTGCTCGGCGCGCTTCTGGCGGGCGGCGCGTTCGCCGCGTTCCTGTCCACCGCGTCCGGACTGACCATGTCCGTCGCGGGAGTCCTCACCCAGGACGTGCTTCCCTCGCGCGGTGTGCGGCACTTCCGGCTTGCGACCGTCGTCGCGATGGCGGTCCCGCTCGCCGTGAGCGTCGTCGCCACCAATGTGCCGGTCGCGGACGCGGTCGGACTCGCGTTCGCCGTTTCGGCGTCCTCGTTCTGCCCGCTGCTCGTCCTCGGCATCTGGTGGCGGCGGCTCACGCCACCGGGTGCCGCGGCCGGGCTCGTCGTCGGCGGTGGGGCGGCGCTGACCGCGGTCATGGCGACCCGCGCCGGTCTCGCCCCCGAGGGCTGGCCGCACACGCTGATGGCCTGGCCGGCCGTCTGGTCGGTGCCGCTCGGCTTCCTCACCATGGTGGTGGTGTCGCTCGCGACGCCCCGGTACGTACCGTCCGGGGCGGCCGCCATCCTGGCGCGCCTCCATCTGCCCGAGGACCTGGTCGGCCGGCAGCAGCCCGAAGGAGCCGATCGATGACGGCGATGGCGCTGGCGGCGCTCGGTGCGGCCGCAGCCGTACTGCTCGCGGCCGGGTTCGGGGTCGGCCGGCTCACCGCCCGGCCCGACAGCGACCCCGACCTCGACCTCGGCACCCCGGTCGAGCGGGCCACCTTCCACACCCTCCACACCGCTTCCCTCGCCGCCCCGCCGCTGCGCGCCGGACTCACCGAGGAGACCGCCCGCAAGGCGGCCCGACGGCTGCGCTCCCTGCTCGGCACCGAGGCGCTGTGCCTCACCGACCGCGACACGGTCCTCGCCTGGGACGGACCCGGCGGCGACCACCACGGGGAGCGGGTGATGCGGCGCGTCACCGGCGTCCTCGACTCGGGGCGCAGCCAGAGCATCCGCACGGACTGCGACGACCTGGAGTGCCCGCTGCGCTGGGCCGTCATCGCCCCGCTCACCGGAGAGGAGGGTGTGCTCGGCGCGCTCGTCGCCTACGGCTCGAAGGAGTCGGCGGTGCTGGTACGGGCCGCCACGGAGGTCGCCCGCTGGGTGTCCGTACAGCTGGAGCTGGCCGAGCTCGACCGGTCCCGTACGCGGCTCATCGAGGCCGAGATCCGCGCACTGCGCGCCCAGATATCTCCGCACTTCATCTTCAACTCGCTCGCCGCCATCGCGTCCTTCGTCCGTACCGACCCCGAGCGGGCCCGTGAACTCCTCCTGGAATTCGCCGACTTCACCCGCTACTCGTTCCGCAGGCACGGCGATTTCACGCACCTTGCCGACGAGCTGCGCTGCATCGAGCAGTACCTGGCGCTCGCCGGCGCGCGCTTCGGCGACCGGCTCAAGGTGACGCTCCAGATCGCGCCGGAAGTGCTGCCGGTCGCCCTGCCCTTCCTCTGTCTCCAGCCTCTCGTCGAGAACGCCGTCAAGCACGGCCTGGAGGACTCCAGGGAAGAGTGCCGGGTCTCGATCTCCGCACAGGACGCGGGCGCCGAGGCGGTCGTCACGATCGAGGACGACGGCATCGGCATGGACCCCGCCGAACTGCGCCGCATCCTCGCTGGAGAGGTGACCAGGTCGTCGGGCGTCGGACTGAGCAACGTCGACGAGCGGCTGCGGCAGGTCTACGGCGACGACCACGGCCTCGTCATCGAGACGGGCATCGGGGCCGGCACGAAGATCACCGTGCGGATCCCCAAGTACCGGGCGGGCGTGCACAAGAACTCCGGCGGGCGCTGAGCCTCCGGGTGGCGCGGCTCAGTACAGGTGGATCGCCAGATGCCCCAGTGGCAGCCCGAGCCGCCACGCCGGGGTCCACACCTGCGCCGACTCGTCCACCGCCGGTTCCAGCGGCAGGGCCGGGTGCCAGAGCCCGGACTCGTCGCCGAGGTCGGCGACGAGCAGCTCGGTCCGCTCCAGCCACCGCCAGGCCTCCCGCGCCAGCGCCAGGTCCGGGTCGGGCCCTGTGACGTCCCGCTCGAAGGCCTCCCGGGCTGCCATCCGTTCGCGTACCCACTCGGGCCAGGGGTGCCCGTACGCCGTGCGCGACAGCCACTCGTCCAGGCGGGACACCGTCCGGACGAGCCCCGGCTCCTCGGGGCCGTCGCAGAGATAGACCGTCAGGGCGAGGGTCTCGCGGCCGGCTCTGAACTCCAGCGAACCGGTCTCCACAAGGCCGCCGGTGCGCAGCACCTCGTCGGCTATGTACTCGGCGCACAGCCAGGCCATGGGGACCGCCAGACCGCCTCCGCCGGTGCCGTTCGTACCTTCGGGCAGCACTTTCTCCACCTTCTCCCGGACGTGCTCCGTACGGCTGTCGACGACGAGCCTCCACCGGGAGACACGCGTCAGGGTCCCTCTTTACTCAACTCGAGCGGCGGATTTCGAATCGGTGGGACGCCGAGCCGTGGCCCCAGGGGGCCAGGCTTCCGAAGGGGCGGCGGAGACTGAAGTGACGCGGTCCTGGCCGTCAGGCGGCGGCGGAGGAGACCGCCGCACGGCTGTAGCCGGGCAGACAGCGGGCCAGCTGCCGCAGGGCGTAGTACGAGCGCGACTTGACCGTCCCCGCCGGAATGCCCAGCGCCTCGGCGGCCTCGGCCACGCTCCGGCCCTGGAAGTAGATCTGCATCAGCACGGCCCGGTGCTGGGGACTCAGCGACTGCACCGCGGTGCGGACGTCGAGCACGGCGACCGTGCGGTCGGCGGCATCGGCGGGGTCCGCGGTGGTGGCGAGGACGGCGTCGCCGATCTCGGTGGGGCGCGCCAGCTGGGAGCGGCGGGCGTCGATCGCGAGCCGTCGGCCGACCGTGAAGAGCCACGGCCGCATCGACTCGTACGGCCCCTCGAACGCCTCGGGATGCTGCCACGCCCTGACCAGGGTCTCCTGGAGGAGGTCCTCGGCACGCTGCTGGTCGCCGTACGTCAGGCCGATGAGGAAGCTCAGCAGGGCGGGACCGTGTTCGCGCTGCAGCTCAGCCAGGGCCCGCTCGTCGGTCGTCGCCGTCGCGCTCGTCACCGTCGCGGTCGCCGTCGCCATCGTCGGCATCCTTTCGCACAGTAGTCCGGAGTATTCGCTGCTACGTGGCGTATACGAACGCATCGGGGCGCGGAGGGACAGGCGTTGTACCGGCGCGTGCGTTGAGCGGTCGCACTGTTCGGCGAATGGTTCGGCGAACGGTTGACCGGAAGGGAGAACGGTCGACCGGAAGGGAGTAGTCCGTTCTGGTTGGGTAAGTCATATTAGCGGCTTTGATGATTGACTGACCGTTGAGTCCCCTGTAACGGAGCCGCCGATGAGTCCACGCGTACGCACGGCGGCGGTGGTCCTGGCCATCGCACTGCTCGCCCCGTCGGCGGGCTGCGGCGGCGGCCCCGACCGGGCCCGGAGCGCCCGTCCTGCCACCCACGAGCCCGGAGCCACCGGAAGCCGCCGTCCTGTCCCGAAGGCCGTCCCCGAGCCGGCGACCACACCTGACTCCCCGACCACACCCGACTCCCCGGCCCCCCGTGGCTTCACGCTCGTCGCCAGCGGTGACGTACTCCCGCACGACTCGGTCATCCGGCAGGCGAAGGAGGCCGCAGGGGGCGACGGCTACGACTTCCGGCCCATGCTCGAGGGCGTCGCTCCCGTCGTGTCCGGCGCCGACGTCGCCATCTGCCACATGGAGACGGTGTACGGCGACAACGACGGGCCCTACACCGGCTACCCCGCCTTCACCTCCCCGCCCCAGATCGCCGAAGCCCTCCGCGCCACCGGCTACGACTCCTGCTCCACCGCCTCCAACCACACGCTGGACGACGGTGCCGAAGGGCTGCGGCGCACGCTCGACGCCCTCGACCGTGCCGGGATCGAGCACGCGGGCTCGGCCCGCACCGAGGCCGAGGCCCGGGAGCCGGCCTGGCTGCGCGCGGGGACTGCCAAGATCGCTCAGCTCGCGTACACGTACGGCACCAACGGCTACCCGCTCCCGGCGGGACAGCCGTGGGCGGTCGATCTGATCGACGAGCGGAAGATCGTCGAGGATGCGCGCGCCGCCCGCCGGGCCGGGGCCGACGTCGTCGTGGTCAGCCTCCACTGGGGCACGGAATGGCAGACCGCCCCCGACGCGCGCCAACTGCGGCTCGGTCGCGCCCTGACCGCCTCGCGCACCGCGGACCGTCCCGACATCGACCTCGTCATCGGCACCCACGCCCACGTCCCCCAGGCGTACGAGAAGGTCAACGGCACCTGGGTCGTCTACGGCATGGGCGACCAGATCGCGGGCCCGATGACGAACTACGAGGGCGACCACGACCCGCGCGGCAACCAGGGCACCATCGGCCGCTTCACCTTCGCGCCGCCCGCCCGGCCCGGCGGGCGGTGGGAGGTGATCAGGGCCGAGTTCATCCCGCAGTGGATGGACACGGCCGCCGGTCGCGTGGTCGACCTCAACGCGGCGATCGAGGGCGGTGCCGAGCACCTCACCGCCGTACGCGACCGGATCCGCCACGTCGTCCTGAGCCGCGGGGGCGCCGCGGACGGCCTCGTCATGGGCCGTTGACGCCGCCGGCCGAAGCCGGCACTCGGGCCGTTCAATCGAGCCCTTCGGGTCACTGCGGCCCAGGACCGGCCTCGGTCCCGGTCCCGGATCCGGTCCCGGGACCCGCCCCGGGCCCGGCCGGCACCTCCGCCTTCGCGAGTGCCGAATGCCGGTAGGAGTACGCGAAGTAGATGACCAGGCCGAGCGCGAACCACACCGCGAACCGCGCCCACGTCTGCCACGCCAGAAACGTGATGAGCCAGATCGAGAACGCGACACCGATGGCCGGCACGAAGGGCATGCCGGGGCAGCGGAACGACCGCGGCAGCTCCGGACGCCTGTAGCGCAGCACGATCACCGCGATGCACACGACGACGAACGCGAGCAGAATGCCGATGTTGGTCAGCTCCGCCGCCTCGCCGATCGGCAGGAATCCGGCGATGATCGCGGATCCCACACCGACGATCCAGGTCACTCGTACCGGCACATGCTTCGTCGGGTGGGTCTTCGCGAACCAGCGGGGCAGCAGCCCGTCACGGCTCATCGCGAACCACACCCGTGTCACCCCGAGCATGAACGTGAACATGACGGTGAGGATGCCGATGATCGCGCCCACCGCGATGACGTTCGCGAGCCCGCCGAGCCCCACCGACTCGAAGGCCGTGGAGAACCCGCTCTCCGGGTCGATGTCCTTGTAGTTCTGCATGCCCGTCAGCACCAGACACGCCAGCACGTACAGCACCATCGAGATGGCCAGCGAGTAGATGATCGCCTTGGGCATGTGGCGCTGCGCGTCCTTGGACTCCTCGGCCGCCGTCGACATCGCGTCGTACCCGAACACCGCGAAGAAGACCGTCGCCGCACCCGTGAACGCCCCGCTGACGCCGAACGGGAAGAACGGGCTGTAGTTGGCCGTGTCGATGTAGAAGAAGCCGACGACGATCACCACCAGTACGACCAGGACTTTCAGCACCACGACGACCGTCTCGAAGCGGGCCGCGTTCTTGATCCCGAGCGTGAGCAGGTACGCGATGAACAGACAGAGCACCGACGCGAACAGGTCGACCTGGTGCCCCTCGCCGGTGCCGGGTGCGCCGAGCATCCATGCGGGCAGCTCCACCCCCAGCGCGTTGAGCAGGAAGCCGAAGTAGCCGGAGATGCCGATGGCGACCACTGCCACGATCGCCGTGTACTCCAGCAGCAGGTCCCAGCCGATGAACCAGCCCACCAGCTCACCGAGGACCGCGTAGCCGTACGTGTACGCCGATCCCGCCTTGGGGATCATGCCGGCGAACTCGGCGTACGAGAAGGCGGCGGCGGCGCTGGCGACGCCCGCGATCAGGAACGAGATGAGGACCGCAGGGCCCGCCGTGCCGTTGGCGACCGCTCCGGCCAGGGCGAAGATCCCGGCGCCGATGATGCCGCCGACGCCGATGGCCGTGAGCTGCCCGAGGCCCAGAGTTCTTGTGAGCTGTTCGCCCGGCGGACCCTCTTCGATCAGTTCGATGGGCTTGCGGCGCAGTACGCCCTGTCCCATCCGTAGCCCTGCCATGAGTCACCTCTTCGCGGACCGCTGTCGGACAACGGCGGCTCATGATGGACCAGGGGAGCCGGGGACGGAAGGCGACATGCGGCCGCGGAAGTGATGATTCCGGGCGGACTACGGAACCACTGTCACCGGCCAGCGCCCCGCCTTGACGAGCCGCACCGCCACCGAGCCGATGATCCGGTGCCCCGCCGACTCCGACGCGCCCACCACCACCGCGTCCGCCTTGAGCTCGTCGGCGGCCGTCACCAGTCCGTTGTAGGGATCGCCCCGGAAGGTGTGGAACTCCCAGCGCACGTTCCAGATGCCCCGTACCCGCTCCGCCGCCTCGCGGATCTCCGCGACCAGGCCCTCGGCGATCTCCTCGGTCGCGTCCACGACCGGGGCGCCGAGCGCAGCGCCCGCGGACAACAGCGGCTGCACGTACACGATCGCGAGCAGGGCGTTCTGCCGCCGGGCGAGACCGCCCGCGTAGGCCACGGCCCGCAGCGACGAGTCGGAACCGTCCACGCCCGCGACGATCACCTTCGGCCCGTCGGTGCCACGCTCGAACCCCTGGCGCTGCTCAGTCACACCACCGAGGCTATCCCGCCCGACAGGCGGCCGGGCGGCGGCCTCCCTAAAGTGCGGAACATGAGCGTCGGCGTGGCGGATCATGCGACGAAGGCCCGAAGCGGCTTCCTCGGCAAGGTGCCGGGCGCCTTCGCGGTGTTCTTCGCCGTGCTCGGGGCGTACTGCGCGCTGATCGCGCTGATCGCACCCCTGCGCAGGCTGCTCAGCCCCGTCTCCGCCTTCCTCGACCAGGTCGCCGTACCCGTCAGCGCCAACCTCGCCTACGCCGTCTTCCTGATGCTGCTCGCCGCCGCGATCGGCGCCCGGAAGAAGGCCGCCTGGTGGCTGGTCGTCACCTATCTCGCACTGCTCGTCGTCACCGACGTCCTGACGCTCGCCCTCCAGCGGGACTGGGCATGGATCCCCAACCTCGTGCTGTGCCTGCTCGCGCTCGCACTGCTGGTCGTCGCCCGGCGCGAGTTCTACGCCCTGACGCGGCGCGGCGCGCTGCGGCACGCGATCCTCGTCCTGATCCTCGGACTCGCCGTCGGCATCCTCGTCGGCTGGGGACTCGTCGAGCTCTTCCCGGGCAGCCTCGTCCCGGAGCAGCGGCTGCTCTGGTCCGCCAACCGGGTGCTCGGCGGCCTCGCCTCCGGCGCCCAGTTCGACGGCTCCCCGCCGCGCGCACTCTTCTTCCTCCTCGGCCTCTTCGGCGCCCTCGCGCTGCTCAACTCCGCCCGTACGCTCTTCCGCTCACAGCGCATGGAAGCCGCTCTGCACGGCGACGAGGAGCCCCGCATCCGCGCCCTGCTCGGCGCCTACGGCTCCCAGGACTCCCTCGGCTACTTCGCCACCCGCCGGGACAAGGCCGTCGTCTTCGCACCCAACGGCAAGGCCGCCGTCTCCTATCGCGTCGAGGCGGGAGTCGCCCTGGCCAGCGGTGACCCGGTCGGCGACAGGGAGGCCTGGACCCCCGCGGTCGAGGCCTGGCTGGACGTCGCCCGCCGCTACGCCTGGGCGCCCGCCGTCATGGGCGCCTCCGAGGACGGCGCCAGGTCCTACGCACGCTCGGGGCTCGGCGCCATCCAGCTCGGCGACGAGGCGATCCTGCACGTCGACCGCTTCGACCTGGACGGGCGTGACATGCGGGTCGCCCGGCAGGCCGTCGGCCGCGTCCGCAGACTCGGCGCGACCGCCCGGATCCGGCGCCACTCCGCCCTCACCGACGAGGAGATGAAGCAGGTCGTCGACAAGGCCGACGCCTGGCGCGACACCGAGACCGAACGCGGCTTCTCCATGGCGCTCGACCGGCTCGGCGACCCGGAGGACGGCGACTGCCTCCTCGTCGAGGCCTTCGACGTCGACGACCGGCTCATCGCGCTGCTCTCCTTCGTCCCCTGGGGGCGCGACGGCATCTCCCTGGATGTCATGCGCCGCGACCGCGACACCGCCCCCAACGGCATCATGGAGTTCATGGTCGCCGAGCTCTGCGCCCAGGCCCCGACGCTCGGCGTCCGCCGGATCTCCCTCAACTTCGCCGTCTTCCGCTCGGCCTTCGAGGAGGGTGCCAGGATCGGTGCGGGACCGGTGCTGCGGCTCTGGCGCAGGCTTCTGCTCTTCTTCTCCCGGTGGTGGCAGCTGGAGGCGCTCTACCGGTCCAACGTCAAGTACAAGCCCGCCTGGTACCCGCGCTTCCTCTGCTACGGCGATGCCGGCTCCCTCGCCCGTGTCGGACTCGCCTCCGGGATCGCCGAGGGCTTCGTCTCCGTACCCAGCCTGCGCAAACGCTGGGGCAAGGGCCGACAGCGCGGCGTCGCCGCGCCCGTGGCCGGCACGGCGGGGCTGCCGGCGATCGACGCGCTGGAGCTGGCCGGGCCCGACACGGTACGCCCCATGGGAGAGCGCAGACTGCCCGAGCAGGTGCGGATCCGCCATCGCAAGCTGGAGCGGCTGCGGGAGCAGGGCACCGACCCCTACCCGGTCGGCGTCGCCGCACGCACCGGCACGCTCGCCGCGATCCGGGCCGCACACCCGGCCCTCGTGCCCGGGACCCGCACCGGCGACCAGGTCACCGTCGCCGGGCGCGTCATGGCCGTACGCGACTTCGGCGGCGTGGTCTTCGCCGTGCTGCGCGACTGGTCCGGCGATCTCCAGATCGCCTTCACCCGCGACGCGTCGGGCACCGGCGTCCTCGACACGTTCACCAGGGACGCCGACCTCGGTGACCACATCACCGCCACGGGGGAGGCCGGCGCGAGCGACCTCGGCGAACTCACCGTCTTCGCCACCGCCTGGCAGCTCACCGCCAAATGCCTGCGCCCGCTGCCCGACAAGCGACGCGGACTCGCCGACCCCGAGGCCCGCGTCCGCCGCCGCTATCTCGACCTGGTCGCCAGCCCCGACGCGCGCAGTGTCGTCCGCGCGCGCTCCAGCGCCGTACAGGCACTGCGCCAGGGGCTGCTCGACCGCGGCTATCTGGAGGTCGAGACCCCGATGCTCCAGCAGATCCACGGCGGCGCCAACGCCCGCCCGTTCACGACCCACATCAACGCCTACGACATGGACCTCTATCTGCGCATCGCCCCCGAGCTGTTCCTGAAGCGGCTGTGCGTGGGCGGCCTGGAGAAGGTCTTCGAGATGGGCCGCACCTTCCGCAACGAGGGCGTCTCGTACAAGCACAATCCCGAGTTCACGATGCTGGAGGCCTATCAGGCCTTCGCCGACTACGACGTGATGCTCGACCTCACCCGTGAACTCATCCAGGGCGCCGCCACCGCCGCCTTCGGCACACCCGTCGCGCACAAGGCGGGAGCGGACGGGAAGCTCGTCGCCCACGACATCTCGGGGCCGTGGCCGGTCAAGACGGTCTACGGCGCGCTGTCCGACGCCCTGGGCGACCATGTGGACGCCGACACCGACGAGGACACGCTGCGCAGGCTGTGCGATCTGGCCGGAGTCCCGCACAGTCCCGAGGACACGCGCGGCGATGTCGTCCTGGAGATGTACGAGCGGCTGGTGGAGGAGAAGACCCGGCTGCCCACCTTCTACAAGGACTTCCCGACCGACGTGTCCCCGCTGACCCGCCAGCACCGCCACGACCCGCGCCTCGCCGAACGCTGGGACCTGGTCGCCTTCGGTACGGAACTGGGTACTGCCTACTCCGAGTTGACCGATCCGGTCGAGCAGCGGCGGCGCCTCACCGCCCAGTCGCTGCTCGCCGCGGGCGGCGACCCGGAGGCCATGGAGCTCGACGAGGACTTCCTCGACGCGCTCGAGTACGCGATGCCGCCGACCGGCGGCCTCGGTATCGGAGTGGACCGGCTCGTGATGTTCCTGACCGGGCTCACCATCCGCGAGACGCTGCCGTTCCCTCTGGTACGCCGCCACTGATCATTCGGCCGACTTGTCGGACAGATGTACCTACCGGTGCTCCCAATGGGTGCATTCGTACGCCGAACCGGTGTCGCGGAGGCCCGCTGAACGGTGCCCGTGGCAGCCATTGCTCATGGAGAAGGATCAGAACCCGCTGACGCGACGGTCGGTGCTGGGCTTCGCAGCCTGCTTCGCGGCCGCCGCTGCCGCACCCCTGTTCAGTGCGGAGGTCACCCGCTCGCCGAACGGGCCATCGGTCCCCGCGCCGGGCCCGCAGGCGGCGGACCCCAAGGCGGCGGGCCCCAGGGCGGCGGCGGGACCACAGTCGGCAGCCACGGTGCCCAAAGCCTCGGCGTACAGGCTGCAGCCGATGACGGCGTTCGCGCCCAACCCCCTGATGAGGGCGGCGACTCCGGTCCGGCAAGAGCCGTTTCTGCGCATGCCGGCACTCGGCCGCTCCATGGTGCTGACCTTCGACGACGGCCCGCACCCCCGATACACGCCGGACATCCTGAAGATTCTGGGCAAACACGACGTCCGGGCGATGTTCTTCGTCTGCGGCGAAATGGCGGTGGAGCACCCGGACCTGCTGCGCAGGGTTGCCGACGACGGGCATGTGATCGGCAATCACACCTGGTCGCATCCGCTGGTGCCGAGGCTCTCCGCGTCCCGCATCCGCGACGAACTGGGCAGCACGAGTGAGATCATCGAGAAGACGCTCGGCAGCCCGCCGCTCTGGTACCGCGCCCCGTACGGGGCATGGAACAAGCACTCGTTCGAGATCGGCGCCGATCTCGGCATGGAGCCGCTCGCCTGGACCATCGACAGCCTCGACTGGCGCGAGCCCGGCACCGGAAAGATCGTCAGCCGCGTCCTGGACGGGGCCGAGCCCGGCGCCGTCGTCCTCTCGCACGACGCGGGCGGCGACCGCTCGCAGAGCGTGGCGGCGCTGCGCCGCTACCTGCCGGCGCTGCTGCGGTCCGGGTACCGGATCAGAGTGCCGGTGCGCTGAGGAACGCCGGGCGCGGGCGCTGCGCGTGCACGGTGACCGGCACGTAGGACGAGGGGCCGTCGGCGGGCCGGGCCGGCGGCCCCTCGAACGCTCACTGCGACGAGATCATGCGGGCGAAGACGACGACGTTGCCGTCGTAGCCACCGGCCCGTGAGTACCCGCCGCCGCAGGTGATGACGCGCAGCTCCGGGGCCCCGGTGTCGCCGTACACGCGGGCGCCCGGGAACTCGTCCTTGGAGAACACCTCGACGCCGTACACCTCGAACACCGCGGCCCTGCCGTCGTATCGGGCCACCTCCACGTGCTGACCCTTCTGGAGCGCGCCCAGACCGTAGAACACGGCGGGGCCGGCCGCGTTGTCGACGTGGCCGACGACCACGGCGGTGCCCTGCTGGCCCGGGGCGACGCCGTTCTGGTACCAGCCCGCGAGGTTGGGGTCCTGCGCGGGCGGGGCCTCGATCCAGCCGTTGGTGTCGAGACCGACGTCGATGATCGGTGCGTCGACCTGGAGCGCCGGGATCGCGATCCGGGACGCCGGGGCGTACGGCAGCGGCTCGACGGGCCCCGTCAGGGGGACCGAATCCGTGTAGCGGCGGCTGTCCAGCGCGGCCGCGACCGCCGGCTGGGGCGGCCCGATTCCCACATCGATGCCGTTCCGGACAAGAGCGAGGCCGGTGAGCATGACGAGAGCAAGTACGCCCCACGGTGAGCGTCTCCTCGACTTTGCGCCGGTGTAGTCCTGGCGGCCCATGGTTCTCCCATCTCATCGTCTGCACGCACGCTAAGCACGCCTGGGCCGGGCGGCGACCGGAGAGGGGCGAACGGGTGGTACGGCCACTTGGGGTGACCCATTCGTGTACATCGTCATATAAAAGCCTCTGACGGTCTGTGACCTGCGACTCCGTCAGATACGAGGTGCTCGCACCGGCGTGTCGGCTCACTGGGGTGGACCAGTCCCAAAATGCGGCGAATGTGCAGGCCGGTGAGTGTTCGTGGTGGAGGGCGTTCTCGTCAAATCTCCCGGAGCACCGTTCCGGGGCGCGTCTCCACTGGAGGTTCAACCATGCGTGCTTCACGCACACTCGCGGTGACCTTCACCGCATGCGCGGCCGTTGGGCTGTCAGCGCCGCTGACCGCCGCCAACGAGGGTGGCAGCGGCCCCACCAGCGTCAACATCTCCCCGTCCGCGGTCCACCAGGGCGGGATCCTGAACATCTTTGTCGACGGTTGCGACAAGGGCGGCACCGTGAGGTCCAACGCCTTTCCGACGGCCAACCTCTCCGGGAACCGGGGCGGGCACGGCTCGAAGGGTGAGCGTGCGGTGGGCGGCGCGACCCGTGACAGGTCCGGGGTCCGGAGCAGCGACGGCGATGACTGGGACGAGGGCGGGAGCGAGAGCGGCTTCGGCGAAGGCTCTGGCGAGAACGGCAACGGGAACGGGAACGGGAACGGGAACAACGGCCGTGACCAGGGTGGGAACGGGAACGGGAACAACGGCCGTGACCAGGGTGGGAACGGGAACGGGAACAACGGCCGTGACCAGGGTGGGAACGGGAACGGCAACGGGAACGGCAACGGCCAGGGTGGGAACGGCAACGGGCACGGTAACGGGAACGGCAACGGCCAGGGTGGGAACGGGAACGGGAACGGCAACGGGAACGGCAACGGCCAGGGTGGGAACGGCAACGGGAACGGGAACAACGGCCGTGACCAGGGTGGGAACGGGAACGGGAACAACGGTCGCAACCAGGGCGGCAACAACAACGGCCGGGACAACAACGGCCGGGACAACAACGGCCGTGACAACAACGGCCGTGACAACAACGATCGCGACAATGACCGTGGCCGCGGCGGGAACGGCAACAACCGTGGTGACCACGGCGACGACTTCCGCGGCGTGGCCGACGCCACGGCCCGCATCTACGACAACGCGACGCCGGGCGTGTACAACCTCGCCGTCCGGTGCCACGACGGCAAGAGCGAGAGCCATCGGGTAGCCACCCGGACCTTCACCGTGCTCGCCGGCCGCGGCGCGCAAGGTGGCCTCGGCGGCTCGCGCGGTCCCTCGACCACCGAGATGGCCGTGGGCGGCGGGCTCGTCGCCACGGCGGCCGTCGGCGGCGCCGTCTACACCATCCGGCGCCGTCGCATGAGCAGCGGAAAGGCCTGACCGGCCGAACCTCCCGGTCGGCCCGAACCGCCCGTCGCCCCGAGTCCTGGACCAGGACTCGGGGCGACGGGCTTGTGCTGCGTGTTCTTTTGTCGACGTGGGGGACGGTCGTGGGTGGAGGCCGGTGGCCGAGGCTGGTGGCGAGGCGCTCAGTGGAGACGGTTTCCCATATGCCTGCGCACCACGTAGAAGACGCCACCGGACGCGGCCAGCACGAGCACCCCACCGGTGATGATCTTGAATGTGTCGATCCCCCCGACACTGCCGCCGACGCCGCCCCTGACGCCCTGGGGGGCCCGGGGGGAGGCGGCGGCGGTGGCGGTGGAGGTGGACGTCGAGCGTGTCGTCGCCACGCCCGTGCCGCCGGCGACGGTCAGGTCGGTCGTGCCCGACTGGCCTCGGCAGGTGAACGTCACCGAGTACACGGCACCGCGTCTGGCGTCCCGGTCGACCGTCGCCGTGCCGGTGAGACCCGGCGGGATGGTGACGGTGTCGAAGACGCCGGAGGAGGCCGTGGCAGAGGTGTTGCAGCCGGACACGGTCAGGGTGACCTGGCCGCCCGGGACGACGGTCTTGGGCGAGACGGCGAACGAGAACGGCTGCTTGCGCGGCGCGCCGGGTGCGCCGCCCGCGCCGTCAGTGCCGTCGGCTGTCGCCCAGGGAGTGGTGAGGGCGAGGGCGGCCGCTCCCAGCAGAGCGGCAGACGCGACTGGTATCGCGCGCATGATCAATCCTCCGGGTCCCCGAGGAGCAGCTGCGGAACGGGTTTCCACAAAGGCAGGGAATGCACCTCGATACCCGAACGCTAGGAGCGCCCTATCACACCCGCGATCTCCGACGGGCGAATGGGGGACGCGGGTAACCCGGATGGCGTACGACCGGGTGAATCGGCCGTACGCCACCCGGGTGTCTCGCCCTCAGTCGAGGATTTGTGGGAAGAGAGTGATGAACGGATCGGCGGTGGCCGAAATGCCACGGCCGAACGGCGCGTCGAAATCCCAGATGAGGAAGAGGAGGAAAGCGATCAGGGCGCTGAACAGCCCCGCGAGCAGGAGTTCCCGGGGAGTCCGGCGAATCTGGAGCGTAAAGATCAGGCCAACGGTTACCACGGCTCCAGTGATCAGTCCGAACCACACCACGCCGGGCATCGTCGCCTCGATGCCCTGACCCCTGGAGCCCCTGGCATCGTCGGCCGCCGCGACCTGGTCGACCAGCGGCTGGTACGCCTGCCCCTCGTGGTCGGTCTTGGGGACGTAGTCCGTCACGTCCCGCCGCACCTGCTCCAGGAGGCGGGTGCCCTTGTCGGTGAGGCTGCCCGTCTCGACCATGGCGGGCCACTCGTCGTCGACGACATGGCTGACGTACGCGTCGACGTCGTCCCGGATACGGGTACGGACGTCCGCCGGATACACCTCGGCGCGGGCGTACACCTCGTGCAGCGCCTGTGCCTCGTGACGCACGGACTCCTGGGACGCGCTGCGCGCCTCCCAGACGCCGGCGATGGCGAGGCCCAGCACGATCGCGTACACCACGCCGATCATCATCGTCATGTACTCGATGACGCTGGGGGTCTCCGACGGGTCGTCGTCATCGCCGATCCGGCGGTGGTTGATGATCGTGATGGTCAGGACGACCGCGCACGCGGCCGCCATCGCGATCGTCAGTACGGCCCATTCCGACACAGATACCTCCGAGGGCTAACGGGAGCGGGGACGCAGAAAGGCCGCGGCGAGTACCGCGGGGGCGGTGACCAGGAGCGTGAGGGACACGAGGGACGGGCCGTTCCGCGGTTCCTCGCGCTGTGGGCTGCGGTAGTGGGGGAGCGCGACCGGGCTCGGTGAAGGGACCGTGCGCACGGTCGGCGTGGGCGACGGCGTCGGAGGTGGAGGCGGCGGTGGGGGCGGGGCCGGCTCGGGTTCGACGCGCGGTGGTGGTGGAGGTGGTGGTGGAGGAGGTGGCTCGGGTGGCGGCGGGGCCGGCCGAGGTGGTGGCGGTGGCGGTGGCGGTGGCGTCGGGGCGGGCGACGGGCCGGCCGTACAGCGGCCGCTGCCCGCGACCGCCACGGCCGAGGCCGAGCCTTCGCCGCCGATCGAGGCGTACGTACAGTTGTCGGCAGCGGCGGGCACCGGGGCCACCAGTAGCCAGGCGAGTGCGGCGGCTGGCAACAGCCGTCCGACGAGGAGCGATCCGTACACGCCCGTGAGCATGATCCACAACTGTGCCGGGCACGCCAGAACGGGTGCCGATTCGCCTGATGGTGGGGTTGTCGGCGGACCGGGTTTGAGACTCCGGAAGATTTCTTCGCTGCCGTTGAACACTTCACAGCCTCCTGCCCGTACCTAGGGACATGAACGGCGCACCCAGGCGCCACAACAGGGACCAGGCACAACGGGAGTTGACATGAATACCTGGCGTAACGCCTCGCTCGCGGTGACTGCAGCGGCCGTACTCGCGCTGACGACGGCGTGCGGTCAGGACCAGGGCACGGCAACACCCAACGGTCAGGCGGTCGGTGCGGCCAATCCCGCGCAGCAGCCTGCCGCCGACGGCTACGGCTCCGACTACGGTTCGGGCGCCGACGCCGCGGCCGCCCCGAAGACGGCTGGTCAGCTCGCCGTCGTGGACAGCAAGAAGCTCGGCAAGGTCCTCACCGACAGCGAGGGCTTCACCCTCTACCGCTTCGACAAGGACACGGCCAGCCCACCGAAGTCGAACTGTGAAGGCGAGTGCGCGAAGGCCTGGCCCGTCGTGGCGGCCGGCGACGTCACCGCCGCACCCGGCACGGACGATTCGGTGATCGGTGAGATCACCCGGGCCGACGGCAGCAAGCAGCTCACCATCGGCGGCTGGCCGATGTACCGGTATGCCAAGGACACCAAGCCCGGTGACACCAACGGCCAAGGCGTGGGCGGCACGTGGTTCGCCTCGGCCCCCGACGGAAAGAAGGCCGCACCCGGCGGAGCCGGGGACGCTGCGGAAGAAGCGGGCGGCGAACCCGCAGACCTCGCGGGCCTCTCCGTCCGCAAGGACCCCAAGCTCGGCGACATCGTCGTCGACAAGAACGGCATGACGGTCTACCGCTTCAAGAAGGACTCCGCCTGGCCGATGAAGACGGCCTGCACCGGTGCCTGCCTGGAGAAGTGGCCGGTTGTCGAGCCGGTCGACAAGAACGACACCGCGGGCATCCTCAAGAAGGGCTTCGTCACCTTCGACCGGCCCGACGGCATCGAGCAGCAGACCATCGACTGCTGGCCGATCTACACCTACTCCGGCGACTCCGAGCCCGGTGACACCAACGGCCAGGGTGTGGGCGGTACCTGGTACGCCGTATCGCCCCAGGGAAAGCTGGTCGGAGCGTCCAAGTAGAGTCCCCACGCAGCGTTTCCGGCCCTGTCGGCCCGCCGTTCACGCCCCCCGCGTGACGGCGGGCCGACCGCACGTGCCGACGGCATGTGTGACCAAGAACGGACCGGTAATTTCCGTTTCTGCTCGCCCTCTTGGCGGCCGATCAGTAGCCTCGGCTCGAACACCGGCCATGCGCATGGCCTTACGTCCGTGGCGACTTGTTGGAGAAATCAATGGAGCGTCCCGCCTGGGCCCCGCCGGGCATCGACATATCGGTGCCGAGTGTGTCCCGCATTTACGACTACTACCTGGGCGGCTCGCACAACTTCGAGGTGGACAGGGAAGCGGCGCGCAAGGCCATGCAGTTCATGCCGGGGCTGCCCAAGATCATGCAGGCGAACCGGGCCGTGATGCGCCGTGCCGTGCGCTTCGCCGTGAGCGAGGGTGTCACCCAGTTCCTCGACATCGGCTCGGGTATTCCCACTTTCGGCAATGTCCATGAAGTGGCCCAGAAGGCGGACCCGCAAGCCCGGGTGGTCTACGTCGACCACGACCCGGTCGCCGTCGCGCACAGCCAGGCCGTGCTGGAGGGCAACGAGAGAGCCGGGATCGTCGGCGCCGATCTGCGCAAGCCGCGCGAGATCCTCGACAGCCCCGAGGTCGCCCGTCTCCTCGACCTCGACCGGCCCGTCGCCCTGCTCCTGGTCGCCGTGCTCCACTTCATCGAGGACGCCGACGAACCGCAGCGCGCCGTCGCCGAGTTGCGGGATGCGCTGGCGCCCGGCAGCCTCATCTTCGTCACCCACGCCTCGTACGAGGGCGTCCCCCTTCCCAAGGAACAGGCGGGCGGCGCGGTCGAGGTCTACAAGGACATCCGCAACCCGCTGATCATGCGCGGCCGCGAGGAGGTCGCGCGGTTCTTCGACGGCTTCGAGCTGGTCGAACCCGGACTCGTGGCGACGGCGAAATGGCGGCCCGACGCCCCGGCCGAGCAGGAGGACCCCTACGCCTTCGCCGGCTTCGCAGGGGTGGGACGCAAGGCGTGATGGCGCCGGCGCAGGCACCGGAGCCCACGGCGGGCCCGGACGGCCTGGAGGACAGACTCCAGCGGTTCGCGACCATCTGGAGCCGGGCGATCTTCCCGGTGACGGCCACGTCGCTGACCAGAGCCGAGTTCGAACAGCATCTGCTGCCTCTGGCCAGGCAGTTGCGCGACGCGCTGCACGTGCGTCCCTTCGACACCGCCGCGGCCCAGCGTGTCGGGGCCGCCCTTGTCGACGCGCACTGCACCGACCCGGACGCGCTCAGCCGTACCCTCGGCGTCGTCGACGCGTATCTGGTCCTCTACTGCGGAAGCGACCGGGAGTCCGCCGAGGACAACCGTGCCCGCTGCGCCCGGCTGCAGCATGCACTGGCGGCCGGCTACGCCCATGCGCTGCGCGAGCGCACCCTCGCCGAGCAGGAGGCCATCGCCCGGTCGGCGCTCGCGGCGCGCAGCGACGCGATGCAGGCCCTGCACGCGACCGAGACCCGCTTCCGCGCGGTGTTCGAGGGCGCCGCCGTCGGCATCGGCATCGCCGACCTCGAGGGCAATGTACTGGAGGTCAACGACACCCTGACCCGGATGTTCGGCGGACTCGAGCACCACGTCCGCGGCCGCAAGGTCAGCGAGTGGGCCCACCCCGAGGACCGGCCGAACGTCTGGGAGCTGCACGAGGAGCTCGTACGCGGGGACCGCGAGCACTTCCGGGTCGAGAAGCCGTTCTTCCGCAACGACGGCACCGTCCTGTGGACCAACCTCACGGTGTCGCTGCTGCGGGACGCCGACGGCAAGCCGCAGTACCAGCTGGCGCTGATGGAGGACACCACCGAGCGCCGGCTGCTCAACCTCCGGCTGCGCTACGAGGCCACGCACGACGCGCTCACCGGACTGCCCAACCGCACGCTCTTCTTCGAGCGGCTGGAGAAGGCGCTCTCCGCCGGAGAAGGCGCCCGCTTCGGGCTCTGCTACCTCGACCTCGACGGCTTCAAGGCGATCAACGACAGCCTCGGGCACTCGGCAGGGGACCGGCTGCTCGTAGAGGTCGCCGACCGGCTGCAGAGCTGCGCCACCGCGCCCGGCGAGATGGTGGCCCGGCTCGGCGGCGACGAGTTCGTGGCGCTGACCACCGGCGCGGACACCGCCCGCGAGGTGCGCGAACTGGCCGCCGGGATCCTCGGCGTACTGGCCGCGCCCGTCACGCTCGAGGGACGCGAGATCAGCCTCCGGGGCAGCATCGGGATCGTCGAGGGGGGCGGCGGGGGAGCGGACCTCTGCGGAGGTGCTGCGCAGCGCCGACATCACCATGTACCGGGCCAAGGCGGCGGGCGGCAACCGCTTCGAGTTCGCCGACGCGGAGGCGGACGCCCGCGCGATCACCCGGCACGGGCTGACCACGGCGCTGCCGGCGGCGCTGGAGCGCGGTGAGTTCTTCATCGAGTACCAGCCGCTCGTGCACCTCGGCGACGGCAGTGTGTACGGCGCGGAGGCGCTGGTGCGCTGGTGCCATCCGCAGCACGGGGTGCTCGGGCCCGACCGGTTCATCCCGCTCGCCGAGCACACGGGCCTGATCGTGCCGCTGGGCCGCTGGGTGCTCCAGGAGGCTGTGAACCAGGCCCGGTTCTGGCACGAGCAGGCTCCGGTCGGCGGGACCGGCCGGCCACTGAGGATCAACGTCAACCTGTCGCCGACCCAGTTGCACCACCCGGGACTGGTCGCCGACACGGTGGACGTCCTGGAGCGCTCCGGCCTGGAGCCGAGGGCGTTGTGCCTGGAGGTCACCGAGTCGGCGTTGATCGGCGCGGACGAGGACCTCCTCAAGCCGCTGCGGCAGCTCGCCGAGATGGGTGTCGACATAGCGCTCGACGACTTCGGCACCGGCTACTCGAACTTGGCCAACCTGCGGCGGCTCCCTGTGAGCGTCCTCAAGCTCGACCGCTCCTTCACGCAGGGCATGCAGCAGCATCCTGCGGACCCCGTCGACATCAAGATCGTCGAGGGCATCGTCTCCCTGGCGCACAGCCTTGAACTCGCGGTCACGGTGGAGGGCGTCGAGACGGGTGCGCAGGCCGAGCAGCTGCGCCAACTGGGCTGCGACACCGCCCAGGGCTGGTACTACGCCCGCCCGGGCCCTCCGGAGCGCCTGCACACACTGTCCCTGGCGGACGCGGTGTAGCCGGCCGCGGGCGGTCGAGGGCGCGCTCGGCCGTGCGGGTGCGGTCCGGGTGCGTTGCTCGGCCGCGGGCCGGTGGGGTGCCCCCGCCCGGCCTCCGGCCGGTGGGGCACCCCACCCGCACACCCGCGCAGGTGGGAGTCCAGGTGCGGGTCCCCTCGCGGGCGGTTGCGCGCCGTCGGCGGCGGCCGCCGTGTGGGCGGCCCGCCCGGGCCTGCGGCCCGACTGCCATCGGCGTGGGGCCGCGGGTGCAGGTTTCCCGCGGCGCGTTGACGCCGGCCGAGTGTGGCCCGGCCTCGGGCCGGGCTGCCGCTGCCCATCAGGTGTGGGCAGCCGTTCCGCCGGGGCCCCAGGACGATGTCCTAGGGGGCGGAACGCGTGGGCACAACCCACCCATCGGGCCGCCCCCGGCGAGCAACGGGCGGGACCGGCCAGGCACGTCGTCGACCGACACCCCCCCCGGGCCGCGCGCGCTGGGGCGCGGCCCGCCACTGTGGGTGTCCGGGACGCCGCCGGCCAGCAACGGGCGGGACCGGCCAGGGACACTGCCCGGCGCCTTCGGGACGTCCCGGGCCGACAACCCCGGGCCGCGCGCCCCCGGGGCGTGGGCGCGCCGTCGAGCGTCGCCCGGGACCGTGGGTGTCCGGGCCGCGCCCGGCGAGCAACGGGCGAGAACCCGGCCAGGGACGTTCTCGACCGGCGCCCCCGGGCGGCCGCCGCGCGCGCCGCCAGGCGTCGCCCGGGACCGTGGGTGTCCGGGCCGCCGGGCACGGGCCCGTCAGGTGTCCGGGGCCGGGCCAGTGGGCGCCCCGGTCCGGGTGCGGAGCAGCATGCGCTGCAGCTCCCGCGCCGCGCGCGGCGGAGCCACATCGCTGCGGTGCGCCAGCGCAATGGTGCGCCGCAGGCCGGGCGGGGCCAGCGCCGTCACCCGCAGGTCCCGCCCCGCCCGCGCCGCCACCATCCACGGCACCACCGCCACGCCCAGCCCCGCCCGCACGAACC
Organism: Streptomyces sp. NPDC001970; assembly: GCF_053594115.1. Classification (NCBI taxonomy): domain Bacteria; kingdom Bacillati; phylum Actinomycetota; class Actinomycetes; order Kitasatosporales; family Streptomycetaceae; genus Streptomyces; species Streptomyces sp. NPDC001970. Next base: position 74,033 of record NZ_JBSFDW010000016.1, read on the forward strand.
CGAGCACGGCGTCCATCTCGCCCCCCTCCACCGTGAAAGAAGGCTCGAAGCCCTCCGCCCGGCACGCCGCGACCGTCAGCTCCCGCAGGTCGTACCCGTGCCGGAACATCACCAGCGGCTGCCCCTGGAGATCCGCGATCCGCACCGGCCGCCCCGGTGCTGCCGCAGCCGCCGATGACACCACCACCAGGTCCTCCTGCAGCAGCTCCACCGTCGTCAGCGCGGGCGCCTGAGTCGGCAGCGGCAGCACCACCAGCGCCAGATCGAGCACGCCGCGCGCCAGCTCCCGTACGAGATCGTGCGAGCCGCCCTCCTCGATCAGCAGCTCGATCCCCGGGTGCAGATCGTGGAACGCGCGCAGCACGTCCGGCAGCAGCCCGGTGCACACGCTCGGCGTCGCCCCGAGCCTGATCCGCCCGCGTCGCAGCTGCGCCAGCTCCTGCACCTCGTGCCGGGCCGTGTCCGTGTCCGCCAGGATCCGCCGGGCAAGCGGCAGCAGCGCCTCGCCCGCGTCCGTGAGCGCGATGTTCCCGCGCGCCCGGCTGAAGAGGTCCGCCCCGAGCTCCTTCTCCAGCGCCCGGATCTGCTGCGACAGCGACGGCTGCGAGACGTGCACCTGCTCGGCCGCCCGGGTGAAGTGACGGGTCTCGGCGACGGCCACGAAGTACTGAAGCTGCTGGAACTGCATACCACCACGATAGCGAGAGCCTATGGAGATGAGCCGGACCATGTCTTGGACCTTTCGGCATCCCCGGACCTAGCGTCTGTGACCATGGCTCTGGCAACGCGGACGGACCGACGACCGTCCATGACGCGATCCCTCTGGGGATCGACCGTCGGCAAGAAGACGATCATGGCTGTGACCGGCCTGATCATGCTCGGCTATCTGGTCGTCCACATGCTGGGCAACCTCAAGATCTTCTTCGGCTCCGACGACTTCAACGGCTACGCCCACTGGCTGCGCACGCTCGGCGAGCCCTTCCTGCACTACGAGTGGGCGCTCTGGATCTTCCGTGTGGTCCTGCTCGCGGCCGTCGTGCTGCACATCGTGTCCGCGTACCAGCTGAGCAGGCGGGACATCAGGGCCCGCCCCAGCAAGTACGTCCACAAGCGGCGCCGGGCGAGCTACGCCACGCGCACCATGCGCTGGGGCGGGATCATCCTGGGCCTGTTCATCGTCTGGCACCTGCTGGACCTGACCACACTCACCGTCAACGAGAACGCGCAGCACGGCCGCCCCTACGAGAACGTCCTCGCGACCTTCTCCACCTGGTACGGCAACACCATCTACATCGCGGCGATGCTCGCCCTCGGCCTGCACATCCGGCACGGCTTCTGGAGCGCCGCCCAGACCCTCGGCGTGGGCAACGCGCGGCGCGAGCGCGTTCTCAAGACCGCCGCCGACGTCCTCGCGCTGGTGCTGACGCTGGGCTTCATCGCGGTACCCGTCGCCGTCATGACCGGAGTCGTGAACTGACATGAGTTACCTGAACTACGAGACCGGCGCCTCGATCGCCGACACCAAGGCACCCGCCGGGCCCGTCGCCGAGCGCTGGGACCGCCGCCGCTTCGAGGCCAAGCTGGTGAACCCCGCCAACCGCCGCAAGCACACGGTGATCGTCGTGGGCACCGGCCTCGCGGGTGGCTCCGCCGGAGCCACCCTCGCCGAACAGGGCTACCACGTCGTCCAGTTCTGCTACCAGGACTCCCCGCGCCGGGCCCACTCCATCGCCGCCCAGGGCGGCATCAACGCGGCCAAGAACTACCGCAACGACGGCGACTCCATCCACCGCCTCTTCTACGACACGGTCAAGGGCGGCGACTTCCGCGCCCGTGAGTCCAACGTCCACCGCCTCGCCCAGATCTCCGTCGAGATCATCGACCAGTGCGTCGCCCAGGGTGTGCCGTTCGCCCGCGAGTACGGCGGACTCCTCGACACCCGCTCCTTCGGCGGTGTCCAGGTCTCCCGTACGTTCTACGCCCGCGGCCAGACGGGACAGCAGCTTCTCCTCGGCGCCTACCAGGCACTGTCCCGGCAGATCGCCGCCGGCAACGTCGAGATGCATCCGCGCACGGAGATGCTCGACCTGATCGTCGTCGACGGACGGGCCAGGGGCATCGTCGCCCGTGACCTGATCACCGGGAAGATCGACACCTACTTCGCCGACGCGGTGGTCCTGGCCACCGGCGGCTACGGCAACGTCTTCTACCTGTCGACGAACGCCATGAACTCCAACGCCACCGCCGTGTGGCGGGCGCACCGCCGGGGCGCGTACTTCGCCAACCCCTGCTTCACCCAGATCCACCCCACCTGCATCCCGCGTACCGGCGACCACCAGTCCAAGCTGACGCTGATGAGCGAGTCGCTCCGCAACGACGGCCGCATCTGGGTCCCGAAGGCCAAGGGCGACACCCGACCGGCGAACGAGATCCCCGAGGACGAGCGCGACTACTACCTGGAGCGCATCTACCCCTCCTTCGGCAACCTCGTCCCGCGCGACATCGCCTCCCGGGCCGCCAAGAACGTCTGCGACGAGGGACGGGGCGTCGGCCCCGGCGGCCAGGGCGTCTACCTGGACTTCGCCGACGCGATCCGGCGCATGGGCCGGGCGAAGGTCGAGGAGAAGTACGGCAACCTCTTCGACATGTACGAGCGGATCACTGCGGAGAACCCGTACGAGGTGCCGATGCGGATCTACCCCGCCGTGCACTACACCATGGGCGGACTGTGGGTCGACTACGACCTCCAGACCACCGTTCCCGGCCTCTTCGCCATCGGTGAGGCCAACTTCTCCGACCACGGTGCCAACCGCCTCGGCGCGTCCGCGCTGATGCAGGGCCTCGCCGACGGCTACTTCGTCCTCCCGTCGACGATCAACGACTATCTCGCCCGCAACCCGCAGCACGACACGATCGACGACAGCCACCCCGCCGTGGCCGAGGTGCTCGCCGAGACCGGGGACCGGCTCCAGCTCCTCCTCGCTGTCGACGGCGACCGCACGCCCGACTCGTTCCACCGCGAACTCGGCGAGCTGATGTGGGAGTTCTGCGGAATGGCCCGGACCGACGCAGGGCTGCGCAAGGCCCTCGACCGGATCCCGCAGATCCGTGAGGAGTTCTGGCGCCGGATCAAGGTGCCCGGTACCGGCGAGGAATTCAACCAGTCGCTGGAGAAGGCCAACCGGATCGTCGACTACCTGGAGCTCGCCGAGCTGATGTGCCTCGACGCGCTGAACCGGTCGGAGTCCTGCGGCGGCCACTTCCGCGAGGAGTCCCAGACCCCGGACGGCGAGGCCGCGCGCAGGGACGAGGAGTTCTCGTACGCCGCCGCCTGGGAGTTCACGGAAACCGGCGAAGCGCCTGTCCTGCACAAGGAAGACCTCGTCTTCGAGTACGTCCACCCCACCCAGCGGAGCTACGCATGAAGCTCAACCTCCGCGTCTGGCGTCAGAAGGACGCCGACGCCCCCGGCGCCATGGCCACCTACGAGGTGGACGGCATCTCCCAGGACATGTCGTTCCTGGAGATGCTCGACACCCTCAACGAGGAACTCATCCTGCGCGGAGAGGACCCGGTCGCCTTCGACCACGACTGCCGCGAGGGCATCTGCGGCGCCTGCTCGCTCGTCATCAACGGCGACGCGCACGGCCCGGAGCGCACCACCACCTGCCAGCTCCACATGCGGTCCTTCGAGGACGGCGACACCATCGACGTCGAGCCGTGGCGCGCCTCGGCCTTCCCGGTGGTGAAGGACCTGGTGGTCGACCGGTCCGCCTTCGACCGGATCATCCAGGCCGGCGGCTACATCTCCGCGCCGACCGGCTCCGCCCCCGAGGCCCACGCCACCCCGGTCCCCAAGGCCGACGCCGACTTCGCCTTCGAGCACGCCGAGTGCATCGGCTGCGGTGCCTGCGTCGCGGCCTGCCCCAACGGCTCGGCGATGCTCTTCACCTCGGCGAAGATCAACCACCTCAATGTGCTGCCGCAGGGTGCGCCGGAGCGCGAGACCCGCGTGCTGGACATGGTCGCGGCCATGGACGAGGAGGGCTTCGGCGGCTGCACCCTGACCGGCGAGTGCGCGACGGCCTGCCCGAAGGGCATCCCGATGCCGTCGATCGCGGCGATGAACAAGGAGTGGCTGCGTGCGACCCGGAAGGCCGGCCGGTAGCACGACACGCCGCGCGGTGCGGTGGTCAAGGGCCGGCGGTCGCAACGCCGACCAGGCCCGCGGTGAACTCGTCCGCGGTGAGGATGGCGTGGGCATAGGCCGGAGCGTTGATCTCGAAGGTCGCCTGCATCTCCTCGGGGCGGAACGCGGCGATCGCGTCCCTGATGAGCGTGACGTGATAGCCGAGCTCCTGCGCGAAGCGCGCCGTGGTGTCGATGCAGGTGTTCGCACGCATGCCCATCAGCACGATCCGTGAGACATGATGCTGCTTCAGCAGGAAGTCGAGATCGGTGTTGGCGAAGCCGCTCGCGGACCAGTGCTCGTGGACGCGGAGCTCTCCGTCGCGCGGCTGGAAGTCCGGGTGGAACTCTCCGCCCCATGAACCTGCCGCGAAGAACCGGGCCTTGCGCGTGGCGTCCTGCGAGGGCGACAGAAAGGCCCAGGTCTCGTAGTCGCCCGGGGCGGTCCTGCGGTGAGGCACGAACAGTACGCGCAACCCGGCGGCGCGAGCCGCCGCCAGGACCTGACGCATGTGGTCGAGGAGGCCGACCTGTTCGGCGACCGCCTTCGTGCGCGGCCACAGCTTCCCGCCTTCGGACAGGAAGTCGTTGTACGGATCAACCACAAGGAGTGCGGTGCTCTCGCTGGTGTTGCCGGGATCGTTCATGCCAAGGCTCCCCTGCGGCGGGTCGTTCCGACCGGGGCCGTCAGCTCGACCTTAGAACGGAACGGTCGGGGGTGCCACGTGTGACGAGCCGCCTGCGGGGCGGGCCCGGGCGTGCGGTGCGGCGGTGACGCTCTACCCGGTACTGCTGCCCGATCCCCTGCCGAGGGACCTGGCCAGATACGGCGCGGTCCGGCTGCCCGCCTCCCGCGCCACGTCCGCCGGGGGTCCCTCGGCCACGATCCTGCCGCCCTCGTCCCCGCCGCCCGGCCCCAGGTCGATCACCCAGTCCGCGTCCGCGACCACATCCATGTCGTGCTCGACGACGACCACCGAATGCCCGGCGTCGACCAGGCCGTGCAACTGCCGCATCAGCACCTCCACATCCGCCGGATGCAGCCCGGTGGTGGGCTCGTCCAGCACGTACAGGGTGTGGCCGCGACGCAGCCTCTGGAGCTCGGCGGCGAGCTTGATGCGCTGCGCCTCCCCGCCGGACAGCTCGGTCGCCGGCTGGCCGAGGCGCAGATAGCCGAGGCCGACGTCGAGAAGCGCCCGCAGGCTCCGCAGGGCCGCCGGGGTGTCGGCGAAGACCTCGGCCGCGGCCTCGACGGTCAGGTCGAGCACCTCGGCGATGTTCCGGCCGCCGTGGCGGACCTCGAGGGTCTCCGGGTTGTAGCGGGCGCCGTGACAGTCCGGGCAGGGTGCGTACGTGCTGGGCAGGAAGAGCAGTTCGACGGAGACGAACCCCTCGCCCTGGCAGGTCTCGCACCGGCCGCCCGCGACATTGAAGGAGAACCGCCCCGCCCGGTAGCCGCGCGCCCGCGCCTCGTCGGTGGCGGTGAAGAGCTTGCGCACGACGTCGAACAGGCCCGTGTACGTCGCCAGATTGGAGCGCGGAGTGCGCCCGATCGGCCGCTGGTCGACCGTCACCAGGCGCTCCACGCCGGGGAGTTCCTCGGTGATCGAGCCCACGAACGTCGACTTGCCGGAACCCGACACGCCGGTGACCGCCGTGAGCACCCCGAGCGGCAGCCGGGTCGTCAGGCCGCGCAGATTGTGCCGGGTGACCGGGCCCAGCGCGAGCTGCCCCGACGGCTCGCGCCTCCTCCGCGCGGGTGCCGGACGCACGTCGAAGAGGAAGCGCCGGGTCGCCGACTCCGCCACATCGGCGAGTCGCTCGGGCGGCCCGCTGTGCAGCACCTGTCCGCCGTGCTCGCCGGCCCGCGGCCCCACGTCCACCAGCCAGTCGGCGTTCCGCACCACATCCAGGTGGTGCTCCACGACGAACACCGTGTTGCCGCCCGCCTTCAGCCGGTCCAGCACGACCAGCAGCGCCTCCGTGTCGGCGGGGTGCAGGCCCGCGGAGGGCTCGTCGAGCACGTACACGACGCCGAAGAGCCCCGCCCGCAGCGCGGTGGCCAGCCGCAGGCGCTGCAGCTCGCCGCTGGAGAGGGTGGGCGTGGCCCGGTCCAGGCTCAGATAGCCGAGACCCAGCTCGGTCACCGTGGCGATACGGGCCAGCAGATCGTCCGTCAGCACTCGCGCCGTCTCGTCGTCCCGGTCCCGCGCGCCAAGGGCCAGGGCCTCGGCGAGCGCGGTCAGCGCAAGCGCCGCCAGCTCGGCGATCGTCCGCCCCGCGAACGTCACCGCGAGGGCCTCGGGACGCAGCCTGCTGCCCTCGCACACCGGGCACGGCTCGCTCGTCAGGAAGCGCTCGGCCTTCGTGCGCAGCGCCTGGCTCCTGGAGTCGGCGAAGGTGTGCAGGACATAGCGCTTCGCGCTCATGTACGTGCCCTGGTACGGGCGCTGGATACGGCCCGCCTCGCGCACCGGGTGGACCGTCACCACCGGCTGCTCGTCCGTGAACAGGATCCAGTCGCGGTCCTTCTGCGCGAGCTCCCGCCAGGGCCGGTCCACGTCGTACCCGAGCGCGTCCAGCACATCCCGCAGGTTCTTGCCCTGCCAGGCGCCCGGCCAGGCCGCGATCGCGCCCTCCCGGACGGACAGCGAGGGATCGGGAACCAGCAGCTCCTCACCGGTGCGGTGGATCCGCCCCAGGCCATGGCACTCGGGACAGGCCCCGGCCGCCGTGTTCGGCGAGAACGCGTCGGAGTCCAGATGCTCGGCGCCCTCCGGATAGTCGCCCGCACGCGAGAACAGCATCCGCAGCGAGTTCGACAGCGTTGTCACCGTGCCGACGGACGACCGCGAGGTGGGGGAGGAGCGGCGCTGTTCCAGGGAGACGGCCGGCGGCAGCCCGGTGATCTCGCCGACCTTCGGCGCGCCCACCTGGTGGATCAGCCGGCGCGCATACGGGGCGACGGACTCGAAGTAGCGCCGTTGCGCCTCGGCGTAGATGGTGCCGAAGGCGAGCGAGGACTTGCCCGACCCGGAGACCCCGGTGAAGACGGTCAGCGCGTCGCGCGGGATGTCGACGTCGACGCTCCTGAGGTTGTGCTCGCGGGCGGCGCGGACGCGGACGTACGGATCGTGAGGGCCTTGCATACCGGGGATTCTAGGCAGCGGCCGGGACATCCGCGCTGGTCAGCCCCGCGAGACGGGCGAGACGCCGGAACGAGTCGACCAGCCCGGCGCGGTCGTACGTGCTCGTCGTCACCAGCACCTCGTCCGCGCCGCTGTCCTTGATCACCGTCTCCAGTGCGACCGCGACCTGATCCGCCGTGCCGTGGATCTGGCCGCGCAGCCCGGACTCGTAGAACTCGCGCTCCTTCGGCGTCATCGTCCGCGCCTCGATCCGCTCGGCCGGTGCGAGTGGCGGGAAGGTGCCGTGCGTACGGGCGTACGCCATCGCCCATGCCTCCGGGACCAGCAGCCGCCGGGCCGCCTCCTCGGTGGCCGCGACCGCGACCGTGCCCGACACGACGACGTACGGCTCAGCGGCCCAGGGCGACGGCCGGAACGCGCCGCGATAGCGCTCGACGGCCCGCAGCAGCCGCTCCCGGCCCTTGAGGTCGCCGATCACCAGCGGCAGCCCGGCCGCGGCGGCGATGTCCGCGCCCTCGCCGGTCGCCAGGACGAACGGCGGCACGCGCAGCCCCTCGGCGGGGCGGGCGTGCACCTGCGGATGGGCCCCCTCGAAGTAGCGCAGCAGCTCGCCCAGTTGCCCGGCGAAGTCCTCCGCGTCGTCCTTGTCACGCCCCAGCGCCCGACGGACCCCGTCGGTGAAGCCCACCGACCGGCCGAGCCCCATGTCGATCCGGCCCGGGAAGAGGGACTCCAGCACCCCGAACTGCTCGGCCACGACCAGCGGCTGGTGGTTGGGCAGCATCACCCCGCCCGTGCCGACCCGGATCAGCGAGGTCTCGGCCGCCACCGCCGCCGCCAGCACCGTCGGTGCCGAGCCGGCCACGCCCGGCACGCCGTGGTGCTCGGAGACCCAGAAGCGGTGATAGCCCAGCGCCTCCACCTCCCGTGCGAGCCGCACGGTGTCGCGCAGCGCCTGCGGGCCGTCCCGTCCCTCCCGGGTGCGGGAGCGGTCCAGGACGGAGAACCGGGTCGAGGCGATCACGGAGGTCACACGGGCTTCAACGCCCCTGCGCCACGATGATTCCCGTCGACGCGCCGCCGGCTGCCTGCCGCGACCGCTTACCCTGGGGCCCGTGCATCAGAGCAGCAGGCCGCTGGCCGTATTCGACCTTGACGGGACCGTCGCCGAGACCGGCCACCGCCAGCACCATCTGGAGCGGAAGCCGCGCGACTGGGACGGTTTCTTCGCCGCCGCCCCCGACGACGCACCCCTCGCCGACGGCGTACGACTGGCGGCCGAGGCGGCCGAGGAGTGTGAGGTCATGTACCTGACCGGCCGCCCCGAGCGCTGCCGCGTGGCGACCGTGAAGTGGCTGGAGCAGCACGGACTGCCCACGGGTCGCATCTGGATGCGCCGGGACGACGACCGCCGGCCCGCGCGGACCACCAAAATGGAGATCCTGCGGCGCCTGAGCCGCACCCGCGAGATCCGGATGCTGGTCGACGACGACGAACTCGTCTGCGACGCCGCCGAACGGGCGGGCTTCCGTGTGGTACGCGCCCGCTGGGCCAGTACGTCCCAGGCGATGAAGGACGCCCAGCAGCGCGAAGGCCGCACCTGAGCCGGACGGCGCCCGCGCGGCGCCGGGGCTGCTGCGCGCCACGGCTTCCGACGCGGCTGCTGCGCGGGACCCGTTGCGCCCTGTGCGGCCGAACGGGTGACGTGCAGCCCTGTCCTACGAGTCTTCCAGCCGGAAGCCGACCTTCAGGCCGACCTGGTAGTGCTCGATCTCGCCGTCCAGGATGTTGCCGCGGATCTGCGTCACCTCGAACCAGTCGAGCCCTCTGAGCGTCTGCTTGGCGCGCTCGATGCCGTTGCGCAGGGCCTGGTCGATCCCCTCGTGCGAGGTGCCGACGATCTCGGTGACCCGGTAGGTGTGGTGGGACATGGGGCCGCACTCCTCGTCGCTGTGGCGGTGGTTCCCCTCCACGGTGCACCACCCCGGAGCGGTCCGCGAGGTGTCGGGGGGTTGACCACCCGATTGGTACATACCAAAATCCAGCCAACGCCCGCGCGAACACTGTTCGATCCCCCCACGTCGGGTCCACCGTCCGTGCCATCACGCAAAGGTGACCTACGTGAAGAACCGTCTCCTGACCTGCGCCACAGCCATCGTGTCCGCGACAGCGCTCAGCGGCTGCGGAATGCTGCCGGGCGGCGGCCCGGGCGGCCGTACCGTCACCGTCTGGCTGATGCAGGACAGCGTCTCCGACGAGTTCCTTGAGCGCTTCGTCACCGAGCACGAGGACGCGCACCCCGGTGTCGACCTGGAGGTGACCTTCCAGGAGTGGACCGGCATCGGCAAGAAGGTGACCGCCGCGCTGGAGAGCGACGAGGCACCGGACGTCATCGAGGTCGGCAACACCCAGGTCGCCGAGTACGCCGGGAGCAACGCGCTGCTCGATCTCACCCTGGAGTCCATGCGTGACCTGGGGAGCGAGGACTGGCTGCCGGGCCTCGCCGACCCGGGGAGCATCAACGGGACGCAGTACGGCATCCCCTGGTACGCCGCCAATCGCGTCGTCATCTACAACAAGGACCTCTATGCGCAAGCGGGCATCGACGTGCCCGCGAAGACGCGCGAGCAGTGGCTCGAGGACACCGAGAAGCTCAACAGCGGCGGCAACCAGGGCATTTACCTCTCCGGACAGGACTGGTACACCCTTGCCGGGTTCATCTGGGAAGAGGGCGGGGAGATCGCCGTCGACGAGGGCGGTCTCTGGACGGGAGCCCTGCACGCACCCGCCGCGATCAAGGGCATGGAGTTCTACGAGAAGCTCCAGGCCCTCGGCGACGGACCGGAGAACGCGGACGAGCAGACGCCGCCGCAGGCCGGGGTCTTCGCCAAGGGCGACGTCGCCCAGATCATCGCGGCCCCGTCCCATGCGAAGGCCATCGAGGAGGCGAACCCCGCACTCAAGGACAAACTCGGGTTCTTCCCGATCCCGGGCAAGACCGCGGAGAGACCCTGCGCCGTCTTCATCGGCGGCTCCGATCTGATCATTCCCGAGAAGGCTCGCGAGCGCGGCGCCGCGATCGAGGTGGTCAAGGCTCTCGCCGGTGAACGCTGGCAGAAGGAGCTCGCGCGGACCATGAGCTACGTGCCCAACAAGTCGAGCCTCGCGTCGGCCGTCGAGGGCGACGCGGCCACCGCCGCGATGGCCGCGGGCGCGACGCGGGGGCGGGCCACTCCCAACTCGCCGCAGTGGGCGGCCGTCGAGGCCGACAACCCGATCAAGCAGTACATGACCGCCGTCCTGCAGGGCAAGGACCCCGTGAAGGAGGCGAAGAGCGCCTCGGACCGCATCACGGCGGCGCTCGCCGAGTGAGAGGGGCCAGGGCCAACCGGTTTTCCTGAAATACTCCGTTTTTCTCCTCATTCGCGACGTATTGTTCCGTGGGCATCTCGGCGGACATCTCCGCGGAGTTCACCGCGAATCGCTCCGCGAACGACTCTCCGGCGCCGGTCCGCCCTTCATGCGGACCGGCATTGCGCTGCCCCGTCCGGACCGGGTCACCGGCCGGGCGGGCCGGAGTCGCCCGGCATTCAGATGGCGCACATCCGCGCTCCGCACCCACGTCATGTCGAATCCAGCCGGTCACGGAATTAGTTAGGGGCCGGGCCGCCGCAGGCGCGGTCCAGTGCTTCCGTCCGGCAGAGGAGAGCCGCCATGCCCGTATCGCCCGCCGTCGCTCCCGCACCACTCGTGTCCGCCGAGCCACGCTACGTGGTCTCCCTCGCCCGCGACCAGGACGACGTCCGCGCCGCCCAGCGGCTGAGGCACCAGGTGTTCGCCGGAGAGATGGGCGCCCGGCTCGAGGGACCCGAGCCCGGCCTCGACATCGACGCCTTCGACGCGTACTGCGACCACATTCTCGTACGGCACGAGGACACCGGCGAGGTCGTCGGGACGTACCGGGTGCTGCCCCCCGACCGCGCGAAGGTCGCCGGGCGGCTCTACTCCGAGACCGAGTTCGACCTCACGCGGCTCGCGCCCATCCGCGACGACCTCGTCGAGGTCGGCCGCTCCTGCGTCCACCCCGCACACCGCAACGGCGCCGTGATCGCCCTGATCTGGGCCGGTCTCGCCCGCTACATGACCCGCACCGGCCACACCTGGCTGGCCGGCTGCTGCTCGATCCCGCTCGCCGACGGGGGCACCCTCGCGGCCGCCACGTGGGACACCGTCAAGGCCAAGCACCTTGCCCCGGAGGAGTACTGGGTCACCCCGCACAAGCTCTGGAGCGCCGACGGCATCGAACGCCCCGAGGGCCGCACCGAGCTCCCGCCGCTGCTGCGCGGCTACCTCCGGCTCGGCGCCTGGGTGTGCGGCGCGCCCGCCCACGACCCCGACTTCGGCGTCGCGGACCTGTACGTCCTGCTCTCGCTGCGCCGCACCAACCCCCGCTACCTCAACCACTTCCTCTCCCTGGCCCCGGTGAAATGAGCGTCTGGCTCCCCGTCGCGCCCTGCACCCCGGCCGACTGTGCGACCCCTCGATGGCCCACGGTCGGCCGTCTGACGGCGATCACCCGCCTGATCGCGGGCATGTCGGCGGTACTCGCCGGCGTGCTGCTCTCCCCGCTGGCGATCCCCCTCGGCCCGGCGGGCCGGGCCCGCCTGGTCGGCCTGTGGTGCCGCACGGTGATACGCGCCTTCGGCGTGCGGATCCGCGTCGTGGGCCCCGAGCCGGGAGCCGGTTCCGTGCCGGGCCCCGCGTTCGCGCCGCAGGCCGGCGACGCCGCCGGGACACTCGTGGTCCCCAACCACATCTCCTGGCTGGACATCCCTCTGGTCGCCGCCGTCCTGCCGGGGCGGATGCTGGCCAAGAAGGAGGTGCGGCAGTGGCCCGTGCTCGGGCCGCTCGCCGGGTTCGGCGGGACGCTGTTCGTGGACCGGGACCGGCTGCGGGCACTGCCCGGGGTCGTCGGGACCATGGCGGACGCGCTCAGGGGAGGGTCGCGGGTCATCGTGTTCCCCGAGGGGTCGACGTGGTGCGGTCGCGAGAAGGGACGCTTCCGCAACGCCGCGTTCCAGGCCGCGATCGACGCGGGTGCGTCCGTACAGCCCGTACGGATCTCCTATCGGCCCGTCGGGGCCGCAGCGTTCGTGGGTGAGGACCCGCTGGCCGCGTCGCTGTGGCGGGTCGTGACGGCCGGCGGGCTCACCGCGGAGATCAGGATCCTTCCGCCGATCACCGCGGGCCGCCACGCCGACCGCCGCTCACTCGCCCGGGCCGCGCACGCCGCGGTGGCCGGCGGCGCGGAGGCGACGACCGCCCACCCCGTCCACCGGGCTGTCGCCGCTCACACCGCCGTCGACAGGGACAGCGCGAACCTGCCTGCCGCGTCGGTCCACCACTCCGACATCTTCAGCCCCGTCTCCGCGAGTTCCGCCCGCACTCCTTCCTGACGGAACTTCGCCGAGACTTCCGTACGGATCTCCTCACCGGCTTCGAACGGCACCACCAGATCCAGCTCCCGGATCTTCACCGTCACCGCGTCCCGTGCCCGGAGGCGCATCTCGATCCACTCCTCCTGCGCGTTCCACAGCGCCACATGGGCGAAGGCGTCCAGCGGGAAGTCGGCGCCCAGCTCCCTGTTGATGACCGCCAGCACATTCCGGTTGAACTCGGCGGTGACACCGGCCGCGTCGTCGTACGCCGCGACCAGCACCGCCTCCTCCTTCACCAGATCCGTGCCGAGCAGCAGCGCGTCCCCCGGCGACAGCATCGCGCGTACGGAGCGCAGGAACATCTGCCGCTCGCCCGGCAGCAGATTGCCGATCGTGCCGCCGAGGAAGGCGACCAGCCGGGGCCCGGGGGTCTCCGGCAGGGTCAGGCTCCGGGTGAAGTCGGCGATCAGGGCGTGGACATGGAGCTCCGGCCGCTCGGCGAGCAGGGCCTCGGCCGCGCCCGTGAGCGCGCTCTCGCTGACGTCGACCGGGACATAACTGTGCAGCTCCGTCAGCGCGTCCAGGAGGTGGCGGGTCTTCTCGGAGGAGCCGGAGCCCAGCTCCACCAGGGTGCGGGCGCCGGTCCCGGCCGCGACCTGGGCCGAGCGGGCGACGAGGATCTCGCGTTCCGCACGGGTCGGGTAGTACTCGGGCAGCCTGGTGATCTCCTCGAAGAGCTCACTGCCGCGGGCGTCGTAGAACCACTTGGGCGGCAGTTCCTTGGGCGTACGGGTCAGCCCGTGCAGCACATCGGCGCGCAGCGCGGCGGCCATGGCATCGTCGGGCAGGGTGCGGGTCAGCTGGAACGTGCTCACGCAGTCGGCTCCTTGAGCGGGGTCAGCAGGACATCGGTGCGGGTCGCCGCGAGCAGCGTGCGGTCGGGCACCTCGCACCAGTGGGGGTCGTCGTCGTACGGCTCCGATGCCACGACCGTGCGGCGGCCGGGCTCGGCGAGGTACCAGAGCGAGTCGCCCCAGGCCGTCGCCGTGACCGTCGTGCCGTCCGTGAGCAGCAGATTGAGCCGGGATCCCGGGGCCGCCGCGGCGATGTCGAGCACTGTGTCGGCGAGCGCCATTCCCGGTTCGTCTCCGCTGCGCAGCCGGTGCAGCACGAGCGCCCACACCAGCGCGGAGTCCGAGCGCGCCTCCAGCGACAGCAGGTCGGCGGGCGGCAGGGCGGCTGCCTGCGGTGCGACCGAGTCCGGCCAGCCCCTGACGGCGCCGTTGTGGCTGAACAGCCAGGGCCCGGCGGCGAAGGGCGCGGCCGCCGCCTCGCCGTCCGCGCCCGCCAAGGTCGCGTCCCGGACGGCCGCGAGCAGCGCCTCGCTGCGGACCACCCGGGCCAGGTCGGCGAAGGACTGGTCGCCCCAGACCGGCCCCGACCGGCGGTAGCGGGCCGGGACCGGATCGCCTTCGGCGTACCAGCCGACGCCGAAACCATCCGCGTTGACCGTCCCGTACCGCTGCCTGCGCGGCGCCCAGGACTGCCGCAGAAGGGCGTGCGGCGGCCGTACGAGCAGCTCGCCCAGCGCGGTCGGCGGGCCCAGAAAGGCGATGTGGCGGCACATCACGCGTCCCTGGCGGTACGGAACCCGGAGAAGATCTGCCGGCGCACGGGCAGGTCCCAGTTGCGGAACGTGCCGCGGCACGCCACCGGGTCCACGGCGAAGGAACCGCCGCGCAGCACCTTGTGGTCGGGGCCGAAGAAGACCTCCGAGTACTCGCGGTACGGGAACGGCGCGAACCCCGGGTAGGGCAGGAAGTCGCTCGACGTCCACTCCCAGACGTCGCCGATGAGCTGGCGGACACCGAGCGGCGACGCCCCCTCCGGGTACGCGCCCGCGGGCGCGGGCCGCAGATGCCGCTGGCCCAGATTGGCGCGGCCGGGCGACGGGTCCTCGTCGCCCCACGGGTAGCGCCGCGAGCGCCCGGACGCGGGATCGTGGCGGGCCGCCTTCTCCCACTCGGCCTCGGTCGGCAGCCGCCGCCCCGCCCAGCGGGCGTACGCGTCGGCCTCGTACCAGCTGACGTGCAGAACGGGCTCGTCATCGGGCACCGGCTCGGTCACCCCGAACCGGCGGCGCAGCCACTGCCCGCTCTCACGCCGCCAGAACAGCGGCGCGCCGATGTCGTGCTTGCGGATCTGCGCCCAGCCCTCGGGCGCCCACCACCGCTCGTCGGAGTAGCCGCCGTCGGCGACGAAGGCCTGGAAGGCGCCGTTGGTGACGGGCGTGGTGTCGATGAAGTACTCCGGGAGACGGCGCTGGTGCGCAGGTCGCTCGTTGTCGAGCGCCCAGGGCTCGGCGGAGGTGCCCATGGTGAACGGGCCCGCCGGGACCAGTACTTCGGCCGGCAGCCCGTGCGTGCTGCCGCGGGGCGGCTCGGGCGCGTCGAGTGCGGCCGGGCCGCGCCGCAGCTGATGGGTGATCAGCATCGTCTCGTCGTGCTGCTGCTCGTGCTGCGCGATCATGCCGAAGGCGAAGGCGGAGTCGACGAGCGGGCCGCCGTGCAGCGGATGGTCGTCGAGGATGTCGAGCACCCGGCCCCGTACGTCGGAGGCGTAGGCCCGGGACTCGGCGGGGGAGAGGAGGGGCAGCGACGGCCGCTCGGCGCGGGGGTGCTCGAAAGCGTCGTACACCGAGTCGATCTCGGGGCGTATCGCCTCCCGCCCGGCGACGGCGCGCAGCAGCCACTGCTCCTCCTGGTTGCCGATGTGTGCCAGGTCCCACACGAGCGGCGACATCAACGGAGAGTGCTGTGCGGTCAGTTCATGGTCGTCGACGCAGGTGGTGAGCAGGGCGGTGCGGGCGCGGGCCGTGGTCAGCGCCGCCAGGGCGCGCTGCCTGAGCGCCTCGTCGGTCGCCACCGGGGACTCGTTCATGAGCTGATCTCCTTGCTGCTGAGCGAGAAGTCGTCGGCCGGGCACCGGCCCCGCAGGACGTAGCGGTCGTGGTACGCGGCCACCGCCTCCTGAACGGCCGTGGACGCTCCCAGCCGCGGCAGCGCCTCGAGTGCGACGGCGAAGCAGGTGATGGCGGCGCAGCGCAGTTCGGGGTCGGTGAGCCCGTCACGGGCTGCGGCCAGCCAGAGGGGATTGCGGGGCGCGGGCAGCTCACCGGCGAGCTCGGCGAGCGGTTTGACCGTGCGGTACGCGGTCTCCGCCGCCTCCGGGTCGTCGAACAGGGCCATGGTGACGGCGAGCGGCACCATCCAGCCGTCCTCGCCGGACTGGGCGTCGATCATGCGCAGTTCGAGATGGCCGCGCGGGCGCACGGGCGGGAAGAGCGTGGTGATGTGGTACTCGAGATCCTCGCGGGTGGGCGGCCGCGGCGCCCCGGTCCTTGTCCACTCCCGGAACGTGAGCCGCTCCGGCACCGGCCAGGGCCCCTCCGGCGCCCTGATGCACATCACGGGCGCGTCCAGCACATGCGCCGCCCACGCCGCGCGCGGCTCGACGCCGGGCGCGGGGGCGAGCGAGCGGACCGGGTCCAGGTCCGCCCAGAGGGCCTGCCGGGTGGACCGCCAGCCGGTGGGCCGGCCGGCCCCGGCCGGGGAGTTCGCGAAGGCCGCCACCAGCACCGCACCCAGCAGATGCGCCAGCTGCCAGCGCCGGCCGAGCCCCAGCGGCCCCGGCTCCTCGAAGCCGGCGTCCAGACACACCTGGACGGAGGCGGACGAGCACATCATCGAGCGCCCCGCGGGCCCGGTGCGGTCGAGGCAGGTCTCCATGGCGTCGTACCGCGGTTCACGCAGCAGCCGGCGCGGAGGATGCCAGGGATCGTGACCGAAACCGGTCAGAGTGAGGCCGGATGCGTGCAGTGCGGTCCGGACGGCCGAGAGGTCCGCCGCGGTGGAGTCGATGCACTCCATCAGCGACGCGGCGGGCGGCGAGCTGAGCTCCAGCTGCCCGCCCGGCTCGAACGTGAGCGCCGAGGCCAGGGTCAGGTCCCGCAGCCCGGCGAAGGCCCGGTCCAGACGGGCCGGCGCGACGGGCAGGCGGGGGTGGTGCAGTTCGTGCACGAGCCATTCGAGTTCGACCCCGACGGCGCGGGGCGGGCCCGTCTTGAAGCAGATACATCGAAGCAGGTCTTCGGCGTCGTCACCGGAGATCTGCGGGCCGCTGTCCCCGAAGCCGTCTGCTGCCATGGTCGACTCCTCCTGTCGCAGGCACTCCGTCCACCTAAGGCCACCGTCGCTGGTTCGCACAAGAGTGCCCCTGCGGGGCGTAAAGGGGCCGTAATCGGCTTGCTGCCTCCCTGATCGATCACTGAGGATTCCAGGCATGAGCGCACGTTTGCGGGGGATCGCGAAACAGACCCAGGAGATCGTCGAAGCAGGTCGCTACCGGGCGCCGGGCGGCCTCTTGGTGACGATCGGCGGGGAACTGTCCGCCGCGGTCGAGGGGACACGGATGTACGGACCCGGGCCCGTGCCGGTGGTCCCCGACACGGACCGTTTCAGCCTAAGTGAGGTCACCGGGGAGAGCAGCCTGGACGCTGCCCGCCGCCTCGTGGCCCGGGATCCCGGCCCGGTCGCGGTCCTGAACTTCGCCTCGGCCCGCAATCCCGGCGGCGGCTTCCTGAACGGTGCACAGGCGCAGGAGGAGGCGCTCTGCCGCGCCTCCGCGCTCTATGCCACGCTGCTGCGCGCCCCGGAGTTCTACGAGCACCACCGGGCCGACCGCGACCCTTTCTACTCCGACCGGGTGATCCACTCGCCCGGCGTCCCGGTCTTCCGCGACGAGCGCGGCCGTCTCCTCGACACCCCGTACACGGTGGGCTTCCTCACGTCACCGGCGCCGAACGCGGGGGTGATCCTGAGCCGTACGCCGGAGGAGGCCGACCGCATACCGGCCGCCCTCGCCTCACGCGCGGAACGGGTCCTGGAGACCGCGGCGGCGACCGGTTACCGACGGCTGGTGCTCGGGGCGTGGGGCTGCGGGGTGTTCCGCAACGACCCGGCCAAGGTCGCGGGCGCGTTCCGGGCGCTGCTCCGGGACGGCGGCCGGTTCTCCGGCCACTTCGACGAGATCGTCTTCGCCGTCCTGGACCGCACACCGGCGCAGTCCACCCTGGCGGCCTTCCGTTCGACGCTCGCGGCGTAGGGCCCGCGTCCCCGGTCCCCGGTCCCCGGGGTAGAGGCGAAGGCCTCGGACAACTTCCCCAAAGAA
Organism: Streptomyces sp. NPDC001970; assembly: GCF_053594115.1. NCBI lineage: Bacteria > Bacillati > Actinomycetota > Actinomycetes > Kitasatosporales > Streptomycetaceae > Streptomyces > Streptomyces sp. NPDC001970. The sequence continues at coordinate 92,037 of NZ_JBSFDW010000016.1, forward strand.
ATTCTGCAAAAATACTTTGGGAAAGCGCCTGATCCGCTCTACGCTGCCGCCATGGTCAGCGAAGAGCACCGACGCGTCCTCGATCCCGAGCACGACGCGGCGGCCCTGAAAGCCCTCACCCACCCCCTGCGGATCCGGCTGCTCGGGCTGCTGCGGCTGCACGGCCCCGCCACCGCGAGCGAGCTCGCCGTGCGCACCGGCGAGTCGTCCGCCTCGACCAGCTACCACCTGAGGGTGCTCGCCAAGTACGCCTTCGTCACCGAGGCCGAGCACCGGGACGGGCGCGAGCGCCGCTGGCGCGCCGTGCACCGGATCACGTCGTGGAGCAACGAGGCCATGGCCGCCTCGGACGACAGCCGGGCCTTCGTCTCCGCAAGCCGCAGGGCACAGCTGACGCATCTGGAGCAGACCCTCGTCCAGTACGACGAAGGGGTCGCGGCAGGCCGGCTCGGTACCGAGTGGCTCGAACCGTCGGGCGTGTCCGATGACATCGTCCGGCTGACCCCCGAGTCACTCACCGAACTCCGGCGGACGCTCGACCGCAAGGCCGAGGAACTGGCGGCCCGTGACGCGGACGATCCCCGTGCTCGTCAGGTCGTCATCCTCGTCGCGGGAGCACCGGTCGCGCCCCGCGACAACGGCACGGGTAACGCGGACACGGAGATGAGGACGGGCGCGGAACCCGTGGACGCGGGGACGGACGCGGAAGGCGTGGACACGGGGACGGACGCGGAAGGCGTGGACACGGCGACGGGCACGGAAGGCGCGGAGACGCAGCACGGACACGCCTCATGACCGGCCCGCTCGACCCCGTGTCCGCCCGCCGCCGCTTCACCGCCGTCACTTTCCTCTTCTGGCTGCCCGTGGGCCTGTACATACCCTCACAGGTCCTGCTCCTCGGGGAGCGGGGCATGACCGTGGCCGCCATCGCCTCGCTGTTCGCCGTCCACTCCTTCACCGTCGCCGCGCTGGAGCTGCCCACCGGAGGTCTCTCCGACGTCATCGGACGCCGCCCCGTGCTGGCCGCCGCGGGCGTGCTCAACCTGAGCGCCCTCGTCCTCCTCGCGCTGGGGAACGACGTCTGGATGCTCACGCTCGCCATGCTGCTCATGGGCTCGGGCCGTGCCCTGTCGAGCGGACCCGCCGAAGCCTGGTACGTCGACACCGTGCAGGCCCACTCCGGCCCCGACGCCGAGCTCCGCACCGGACTGGCCCGCGCGGGCACCGCGTCCGCCGCCGCGCTGGCGCTCGGCACCCTGACGGGCGGCGCACTGCCCTGGCTGCTCGGGCTCGGCCCGGACCCCGGCGCGTGGCTGACCGACGCCACCTCCGGGCTCGTACTCCCGCTCTCCGTACCGGCGTTGGCGGGAACGGCCGTCGGGCTGGTCTTCGTGACGTACGTGCTCACGCGGCTGCCCGAACCGCCCAGGCCCCCCGCTGCGCTCCGCGATGTCCTGCGCGGCGTCCCGGTCACCGTGCTCGGCGGGCTGCGCCTGGGTGCGGGAGACCCGCTCGTACGCCGGGTGCTCCTCACGGCGGGCGCGGCCGGCGCGGCTCTGGGCACCGTGGAACTCCTCACCCCCGGACGCGCCGCAGCGCTGACCGGCGCGCCGGAGTCCGGCGCCGTGCTCTTCGCCGTGCTCGCCTGCGCGGGCTTCGTGTGCACCGCACTCGGCAGCCACGCCGCACCGCTCGTGTCCCGCTGGGCGCGCAGCGGGGAGCGCGCGGTCCTGGTCGCTCTCGGTGTGGGCGCAACCGGCCTGCTGCTGCTCGGCCTCACCCTCCTGTGGTCCGGGCCGCTCGCCCTGGTCCTCGCGGCCACCGGCTACGGGCTGATCTACCTCGGGCTCGGCGCCGCGGGCCCCAACGAGAACGACCTCCTGCACCGCCGCGTCGACAGCGCGGGCCGCGCCACGGCGCTGTCGGTGCAGTCCCTCGCCCTCCAGCTCATCGGCGCCCTGGTCGGCCTGGCCGTCGGACGGTTGCCGGCAGGCCCGCTGCCCTGGCTGCTCGGCGGGACGGTCCTGCTCGCCGGCGCACTGCTGTGGATCCGCCGCCCACGCCCCGCGGCGCCGGAGCCCGGATCGCCGACCGTCACGGTGCCCACGGCGGCGGCACGCTGACCGCCGCGTACGGCCGGGGCCCGGTGCGCACCCCCGTCCGCGCACCGGGTCCCTGCGGCTCCCAGGAGGTCCGGACCGTCAGATCCAGCCGTCCAGCGACGACATGAAGCCGTCGAAGTCGTCCCGGTGGATCGTGTGCCCCGCGCCCTCGACCGTACGGACCTCGAAGCCGCGCTCGCGCAGCACCTGGGCCCGCTCCTGCGAGACCAGGAAACTGGGGTCGGCGAGCTGCACCAGCGACGGCACGACCGGCTTCGCGGGCAGCAGGTCCACGCCGACCGAGCCCGCAAGGCCCTGCACCGACGACTCGTCCCACGCGTTGAGCGTCTCCAGCTCGATGTCGACGTCCACGCTCTCCCAGCGCGGGCTGAGCGTCACGATCTGCTCCCGTGTGGCCGTCACCTTGAACGCGGCGAACTGCACGGGATCGAAGCCCTCTTCGGGTGTCGCCAGATACCAGGCCGGGTCGGAGTACACGACGCGCCGCGGTGCGAGCCGCTCCACCGCGAGGGAGAGGGCGAACCCTCCGAGCGAGTGGCCGATGGCCAGTTCGGCGCCGGCAGGCAGCGTCTCGACCACGTCGTCGGCGTAGTCCTGCGGCCTGTACGAGCCGGCGCGACCGCTTGCGCCATGGCCGCGCAGATCGACGGCGAGCACGCGGTAGCCCTTGTCGGCGAGCGCCGGGCCGACCCTGCGCCAGGTGCGGTGGTCGGCCATGATGCCGTGGATCAGGAGCGCGACGCGGTCGCCCTCGCCCCAGGTGTGGGTGTGGAGTCGCACGGTCGTGTGCCTTTCGGTGAGTGCATGGACGGAGCGTTTTCCGCGCACGATGCGGATGGGGCGGCGCACGGCGAGCGCTCACGGCACCGACAACACCGCAGCCGCGAAGAACAGTGTCGTTCAGTCAGCGCTGACCGACCCGATCACGGACGCGGCGAGGGGCGACGATCTGCGGACCAGCTCGTCGGGACGGCGGGAGCACCATGGCCGCGGCCGTCGGCGCGGCGGGTTCGCCGACGAACAGTCCTCGTCGGTGGTGGCGGTCGGCGAGCCGACCGCCACCACCGTGGACACCGCCGTCGCCACGGCGTCGACGGGCATCACGACGGACACCGTCTCCTGGCCTTCAGGCCGGCGGGCAGCACGGTGTGGTCCTTCGGGAGGTGCGGCTGAAGACAGGCGGCTGCCGAGCGGGCGCGCGCACGTTGCGGGTTGCGGCCGAGAAGATCACTGCGGCGACCGCCACGATCACGCCGAAACGAGTGGCCGGTGCGGTGGTCGTCGGAGTGGGCGGCACCCGGCAGGGCCCGCCGACCGACCCGAACGGCAGGCCGGCCCGACGCCCGAGGACGCCTGCGGCCTGATGGGGAGACCGTCCGGACGAGAGGGCGGTTCCCGCGTCGGTCTCTCGTGCCATTGACTCGTGTAATCCCTGTGTAGCACTCAATTCCGGCCATCCGCCGGACCCGAGCGGGATCGGTGCCGGATCGGTCTGGAAAGATGCCGAGGGCGATGAGCCAGACACCCAGACACTCAGCAGAACGTTCCGTTCCGACCAGTGCAGATGTCGCGCGGCTGGCCGGAGTCTCCCGGGCCACCGTCTCGTACGTGCTCAACAACACCGCGTCGGTACGGATCAGCGAACCCACCCGACGCCGGGTGCGCGAGGCCGCCGAAGAACTGGGCTATGTACCGCACGCGGCGGCCCGCAGTCTGCGCGCCGGGCACACCCGCATCGTGCTGCTGCCCACCGCGCACGTCCCGATCGGGCCGCTCTACAGCCGCTTCATCAACGAACTCCAGTGGGCGCTGCGGCGCCTGGACTACACGGTCGTGCAGTACGGCAGCCTCGGCCTCGACGGCGATGCCGCGGCCCGCGCCTGGGCCGAGCTGCGCCCCGTCGCCGTCGTGTCGCTCGGCGAGATCGCGCTCACCCCGCAGGGGGTCGAGGTGCTCAAGCGCTCCGGCGCGAAGGCGGTGATAACGCTCGGTCCGCAGCACGTGGACGGCGCGCACTCCCTGGTCATGGACCAGCGTGAGATCGGCTCCCGGGCGGCGGAGCATCTCCTGGAGCGCGGCTACCGGCGGATCGGCGTGATCATGCCCGAGGAGCAGGGGCTCGATCTCTTCTCGGAGCCCCGGCTGGCCGGCGTCCGGCAGACCGCGGAACCCGCAGGTGCGACCGTGCGGCCGCTCACGCTCGCGTACGACGAGGGCGCGGCGAACGCCCTCGCGGCGCGCTGGCGCGGCCTCGGCCTGGATGCCGTGTACGCGTACAACGACGAGTACGCCATGCTCCTGATGCGGGCCCTGCAGGACACGGGGATCGGCATCCCGGACGAGACGGCCGTGATCGGCGCGGACGACCTGCTGCTCGGCCGGCTGCTGCGGCCGCGGCTGAGCACGGTGCGGATCGACATGGTCACCGGGCAGCATCTGGCCGAGCTCGTCGACCGTGTGGTCCGCGATCCGGGCGGTGCGCCCGAGCGGCGCGATCTGATGGGCGCGCAGGCCGTCCGGCGCGAGTCCACCTGACATGCGGGGCGGGCGGCGCGTGGCTAGCGTCGTGGCATGAGCACACTTCCGCGGCGCTTCGTGGTCCTGCTGGTGCCCGAGCACGTCGTCGACCGCTCCGGGGCGGCGGTCGAGGACAGCGCGGTGCGCTCGGCGGCCGTGGAGTACACGGGTGCGTCGGGCGCGTCGGGCTATCCCCGCTACGCGGGCCACGGCATCGTGGCCGACATCGACCCGGAGACCCGCACGGTGGAGGCGCTCCTGGTGGATGGCTCGGAACTGGACTACGGGCTCACCGCACTGGTCCTGGAGTACACCCCGAACTGACGGGAGCCCTCCGCCCTTCCCCGGTCGCCTTCCTGTCCAACTCGTCGCTAACTCGTCGCTCCCACACGTGAGTTGACGCACTGTCCACGCGCCGCCGGACCGCACGCGGAGCCTTCCGCATGGTTACGATGTTGCACGTTCAACTGGGTGAAACTGAGCGAAACCGAGCGACTGGAGAGTCTTCATGTCCCTGCTCGATCCCAAGACGTGGCAACCCGTCAGACTTTCGGGAGGTGAGTCGGACGTCGTCGAGCCCGCCACCGGTGAGACGCTCGGCGCCGTGCACCTCGCCACGCCGAAGGACGTGTCCACCGCCGCGCAGTCCGCCGCGGCGGCCCAGTCCGCGTGGGCCCGCACCCCGCACTTCGTGCGGGCCGCCGTGCTCCGCCGGGCCGGGGACCTCTTCGGCGAGCACGCCGCCGAGCTGCGCGAATGGCTCGTCCGCGAGTCCGGTTCGATCCCGGGCAAGGCGGACTTCGAGCTGCACGTCGCCGCCCAGGAGTGCTACGAGGCCGCCGCACTCGCCTCCCGCCCCACCGGGCAGGTGCTGCCCAGCGAGCAGCCCCGGCTGTCGTACACCCGCCGCGCCCCGGCCGGCGTCGTCGGCGTCATCGCCCCGTTCAACGCCCCGCTGATCCTCGCCATACGCTCGGTCGCCCCGGCCCTCGCGATCGGCAACGCCGTTCTGCTCAAGCCCGATCCGCGCACCGCGGTCTGCGGTGGTGTGTCCCTCGCCGCCGTCTTCGCGGAGGCCGGGCTCCCCGGAGATCTCCTGCACGTCCTTCCGGGCGGCGCCGATGTGGGCCAGGCGCTCGTCGCCGAACCGGGCGTCCCCGTCATCTCGTTCACCGGCTCGACGGCCGCGGGCCGTACCGTCGGCGAGGCCGCGGGCCGCCATCTCAAGCGCGTCCACCTCGAACTCGGCGGAAACTCCGCGCTCGTGGTCCTGGAGGACGCCGACATCGAGGCGGCCGTGGCCCAGGCCTCGTGGGGTTCGTTCTTCCACCAGGGCCAGATCTGCATGACCACCGGCCGCCACCTCGTGCACGCCTCGCTCTACGACGAGTACGTCGAACGGCTCGCCGCGAAGGCGGACTCGCTCGCCGTCGGCGATCCGCACCGCGAGCAGGTGCACCTCGGCCCGGTCATCGACCGCGGTCAGCTCTCCCGTATCCACGGCCTCGTCGAGTCCAGCACGGCCCGCGGTGCCGTGCTCGCCGCGGGCGGTACGCATCGCGACCTGTTCTACCGCCCCACCGTCCTCGCGGGCGTCGACGACCACACCCCCGTCTATGCCGAGGAGGTCTTCGGCCCGGTCGCCCCGGTCCGCTCGTTCACCACCCTCGACGAGGCGGCGACGCTCGCGGCCGCGGGCCCGTACGGACTCTCGCTGGGCATCGTCACGCGCGACACCGCGCTGGGCCTCGAACTCGCCGACCGGATCCCCACCGGCATCGCCCACATCAACGACCAGACGGTCAACGACGAGGCGGTCGCACCGTTCGGCGGCGTCGCGGCGTCGGGCACCGGCGCGCGCTTCGGCGGCGAGGCCAATCTGGAGGCCTTCACCGAACTGCGCTGGACGACCGTACGCCGAGAGGCCGCAGGCCATCCGTTCTGACAGGCGGGACCGGACCGCGCGAGGGGCTGCCGGCAGCGGACGCGTCACCCGTTCCGACAGTCCGAAGCCCGGGCCGCCGCTGTTCCGGCGGCGGCCCGGGCCCGGCCTCGTTTCCCTGCTGCCGAGCGTCCTCGCCCTGCCGAGGCTCGCCCTGTCGAGCGCCTGCGCCCTACTGCGCGCCTCCCCTGTCGAGCGTCTGCGCCCTACTGCGCGCCTTCGCCCTGCTGTGCGGCAGCGCCCTGCTGTGCGGCCGCGACGGACTTGCGCACCTCGTCCATGTCCAGCCCGCGGGCCTGGCCGATCACGTCCTCCAGCACGGGCTCGGGCAGCGCACCGGGCTGCGCGAACACCGCGACGTTGTCACGGACGATCATCAGCGTCGGAATCGAGCGGATCTCGAACGCCGCTGCCAGCTCCTGCTGCGCCTCCGTGTCCACCTTCGCGAAGACCAGGTCGGGGTGGCGCTCCGAGGCCTTCTCGTAGACCGGGGCGAACTGGCGGCACGGACCGCACCAGGAAGCCCAGAAGTCGATCAGCAAGAAGTCATGGTCGGCTACAACCTGATCGAAGTTTTCCTTGGTGAGCTCGATAGTGCTCATTGCTTCCTACCTCTTCCTGGTGTCCGTCCGGCACCGCCCCGCACAACGACAGACGGGGTGGCCGTATTCCGCCTGCCCATGTGGCCGCGGCCCACACGTGGCACGAGACTGTGCGTATGACGGCAGCCGTGGAGTACGACGTAGTGGTGCTGGGGGCCGGGCCCACCGGCGAGAACGTGGCGGACAGGACCCGGGCCGCCGGACTCAGTACGGCGGTGGTGGAGAGCGAACTCGTCGGTGGCGAGTGCTCGTACTGGGCGTGCATACCGAGCAAGGCGATACTGCGGCCCGTCATCGCCCGCTCCGAGTCGCGCAGGGTCCCCGGCGTGCGGCACGCCGTCCAGGGCCCGCTCGACGCGGCCGAGGTGCTCGCCCACCGCGACGAGTACGTGGCCCACTGGAAGGACGACGGCCAGGTCGGCTGGCTCGACGCGATCGGTGCCCGCCTCTTCCGCGGCCACGGCCGCCTCCACGGCCACCGGAAGGTCGTCGTCGAGGGACCGGAGAACGAGCACCATGTGCTGACCGCTCGCCACGCCGTCGCCGTGTGCACCGGCAGCCGGGCCGTCCTGCCGCACCTGCCGGGACTCGCCGGTGCCAGGGCGTGGACCAGCCGGGAGGCGACCAGCGCGCAGTCCGTCCCCGGCCGGCTCGTGGTCGTCGGCGGCGGAGCGGTGGGCTCCGAGATGGCCACCGCCTGGCAGGCGCTCGGCTCGCAGGTCACCATGCTGGTGCGCGGCAAGGGACTGCTGCCGCGCCTGGAGCCCTTCGTCGGCGAGCACGTCGCCGAGGCGCTCACCGAGGCCGGCGCCACGGTCCGTACGAACGTGTCCGTCGCCGCGGTACAACGCAACGGCGGCGGAGCACCGGTCACGGTCGTCCTCGAGGACGGCGAGCTGATCGACGCGGACGAGGTCCTCTTCGCCACCGGACGCGCCCCCCGCACCGAGGACATCGGGCTGGAGACCGTGGGCCTGGAACCTGGCTCCTGGCTCCCTGTCGACGACAGCTGCCGGGTCGAGGGCTCGGAGTGGCTGTACGCGGTGGGGGACGTCAACCGCCGCGCCCTCATGACCCACCAGGGCAAGTACCAGGCACGCATCGCGGGCGCCGCGATCGCCGCCCGGGCCCAGCACGTCCCGCTCCTGGAGACGGACCGCTGGGGTGCGCACTCCGCGACCGCCGACCACGACGCCGTCCCGCAGGTCGTGTTCACCGACCCCGAGGCCGCGTCGGTCGGCCTGTCCCTGGCCGAGGCCGAGGCGATGGGCCGCCGGGTGCGCGCCGTCGACTACGACCTCGCAGCCGTGGCCGGAGCCGGGCTCTACGCCGACGACTACCGGGGCCGCGCGCGCATGGTCGTCGACCTCGACCGCGAGATCGTCCTCGGCGCCACCTTCGTCGGCCCCGGCGTGGGCGAGCTGCTCCACTCGGCGACGATCGCTGTCGCGGGCGAGGTCCCGATCGACCGCCTCTGGCACGCGGTCCCGGCGTTCCCGACGATCAGCGAGGTGTGGCTGCGGCTGCTGGAGACGTACCGCGGCTAGGCCGTGTCCGGCGAATCTTGCTTGGCCTGCGATGCCTGGCACGCTCCCCCAGAGCTTGCGCCTGGGAGGTGCCCCCACCCCGTAGCCCTTCGGGCACGGGGGTGCCCCGACGCTGTGTTGTCGGAGCCATCCGAGTACGTCCGGTACGAGGATGATCCTCCGCCTTGGCGATGGCACGCACCGGACGCCGCGCGCCCCGCCCTACAGCGGGCGACGCCAGTTCTCACACACGGCCAGGCCCGTATTCCGGATCGTGCCCGGCTCCCGGGGCGGCGTCCTGCGCCCCGTGGAGCCTGCGGCCGAACCGGTGTACGACCGTCCGTTCTGCCGTGCCTGCGACCGCACCCGCCTCACCGCCGACGGACAGGTCCGTGAGAAGCCGCGCTCCGGACTGCTGAAGCACCTCGAATCGCTTCTGTGGCCCGACCCGGGCACGCCGCGAGCAGCACCCCCAAGCCGCGCGAGTCGCTCGACGAGCCCCGTAGTCTGTCGGCGTGTACGCGACGCAGGTCTCCCGCCACATCGATGCCCCGCGTTCGGCCGTCTACCGGGCGCTCGTCGATGCGGCCGCGATCGCGGTGTGGCGGGTGCCGTCCGGCATGAGCAGCCACGTGCACGAGTTCGATGCCCGCGAAGGCGGCTGCTTCCGCGTCTCGCTCACGTATGACGCGCCGAACGGAATGGGCAAGTCGACAGCGCGCACCGACACGTACCACGGCCACTTCGCACGACTCGTGCCGAACGAGCAAGTGGTCGAGGTCTTCGAGTTCGAGACGGCGGATCCCGGACTCGGCGGCACGATGACGATGACGACCACGCTCACCGAAGCCGACGGCGGCACGGACGTCCTGATCGTGCACGAAGGGATTCCGGACAGCGTCCCTGCCGCCGACAACGAGACCGGCACGCGGATGGCACTGGCCAATCTCGCCAGGCTCGTCGAGGCGGACCAGGGCCTCTCTCGTGGTTGAGGCCGGATCAGGGAGCGGTGTCCGTCGGCTCTCGCCGGCGACGTCGCTCCGCCGCTGCGCGAGCGACGTCGCGAGCAGCATGCCCACGACGATCGCGGTGACGCCCGTGACCGTCTTCAGCAGGTCGCGAAACCCCTCGACGAGGTGACCGGCCGCCGGCGTCGTCAGGCCCTCGCAGCCCGAGTGAGCCCACGGTCGACGTGAAGACGCGTCGACGCTGCAGGCGCGGGCCCGCAGCGGACCGAGCGCCCGATGCCCTCGGGCCCCCGCTGCTCGAGCGCAGCAGCAGCCGCGCCGACCGCGCCGGCGCGCGAGAAAGCCGCTGAGTTCATCAGGCCCGGCGGCCGTACGAGAAAGTCGCTCCACGGTCTGTCTCCCCCAACGTCCCTCGCCTGAGGGCCCTTTGCGTGCGGGCGCGCCGGCACGGCGCTCAGGGCGGCAGGACCAGTGCCGGGCGCGGGTGGGGGAGCGGCGAGCGGGACATGACCGGACGGGCGAGGGTCCCGCCGTGCGGTACCGCGTTCACTCATGCGGCCCCGGCCCGCTCGCGTGGGCCAGTGCCCCGGGGTCAGCTGGAGCCACCCATACATACGGGGAGGACGCGCCATGTCGGAAAACGGAGCAACGGGCTCCGGTGCCAGTAAGGGCCCGGGCGCCGGCGGGGGGACGGGCGCCGGGGGGCGTGGCGCGGCGTCGCCCGGCGGGGATGATGCGCGCGCCGAGATCGAGCAGCTGCGCACGCGCATCACGGCACTCGAGACGGCCAGGCCGCCCAGGGCGCCCCGGCACCGGACGCGGTCGTTCTTCGCGGCCCTGCTCATCGTCATCGGCTGTGTCCTCGTGCCGTTCGCCATCGTTGCCGCGTGGACGTCGGACGAGGTGGCGAACACGGACCGGTACGTCGACACGGTCGCACCGCTCGCCTCGGACCCTGCCATCCAGTCGGCCGCGGCGGGGCGGGTCACCGACGCGGTGATGGAACACATCGACCTGGCCAACCTCCTCGAGGGCGTCGCCCCGGCGGACCGGCCACGCCTGGAGACGGCGCTCGGTCTGCTCGGCAACTCGCTGGAGAGCGCCGTCCGCAGTTTCGTCGACGACAAGGCGCAGGAGGTCATCGCCTCCGGAACCTTCGCGAGGATCTGGACCGACGCCAACCGCCGGGTCCACGCAGCCGTGGACAAGGCGCTGACCGGCAGCAGCGACAGCGCGGTGCAGATCAAGAACAACTCGGTGAGCATCGACCTCGGCCCCGTCGTCGACCAGGTCAAACAGCGCCTCGTCGACGACGGACTGACGGTGGCCGCGAAGATCCCCGAGGTGCACACCGACTTCACCGTCCTGCGGGACGACCACATCGGCAGGGTCAAGACGGCCTTCCAGCTCCTCGAGATCGCCGGGTTCTGGCTGCCCGTGCTCGCGGTGGTGCTGATCGCCGCGGGAGTGCTGCTCGCCGCACACCGGCGGCGCACCCTGGTGATCGCCGCACTCGGCTTCGCCGTGGCCGCGCTGGTGCTGGGCTTCGCCTTGAGCGTCTTCCGCGTGGTGTATCTCAACGCGCTGCCGGACAGCGTCTCCCAGCCCGCCGCCGAGTCCGTCTACGACGTGCTGACGCGCTATCTGCGGACCACGGTGCGGATGGCCGCCACGCTCGGTGTGGTGATCGCGCTGGCCGCCTGGCTCTCCGGCCCGGGCAGGGCGCCCACGCTCGTGCGCGGGCTGTGGAACTCCGGCATCGGCGCAGTCCGCTCCAACGCCGACCGTGCGGGCCTGCGCACCGGTCCGGTGGGGCCTTTCGTGCGTCGTTACCGGACGTGGATCACCTGGGTGCTGGTCGCCGTGGCCGTCATCACGTACCTCCTGTGGAGCTTTCCCACGGGCTGGGTCGTCATCGGCATCACACTCGTGTGGCTCCTCGCGATGGCCGTGGTGGATTTCCTCGCGGCGGGCGATGCGGGTGCCCCGGACACGCATGCTTCGGGCGTGGACAGGCCGGAACCTCCGGGACCGGGCCCGGCATCTCATCGGTCGTCCGCCGGGTGACAACCGCAGCCGTACCGGCGCGGTGACCGCGGGTTCCGGGAGACGCAGCCCGCGACGGCCCGGCGCATGCGGGTGCCCCGGATACGCATGCTTCGGGCGTGGACAGGTCGGAACCTCCGGGACCGGGCCCGGCATCTCATCGGTCGTCCGCCGGGTGACAACCGCAGCCGTACCGGCGCGGTGACCGCGGGTTCCGGGAGACGC
>NZ_JBSFDW010000016.1:104083-179305 GCF_053594115.1 Streptomyces sp. NPDC001970
GCAGCCCGCGACGGCCCGGCGCATGCGGGTGCCCCGGACACGCATGTTCCGGGCGTGGACAGGTCGGAACCTCCGGGACCGGGCCCGGCATCACATCGGTCGTCCGCCGGGTGGCAACCGCAGCCGTACCGACGTGATCGAACCCAGGATGCCGGCGTGGCGCGCACCGGTGCACGACGGCACGGTTCCTGCGAGTCCGTGGGCGGTGAGAAAGCCGAGGATCGCGAAGGCGTACGCCTCCTTGGCCGCCGAGGGCAGTCCCAGGCTGTCGGAGGTGCGCAGCGGGACGCCGCGAAGGGCCTCGCTGAGGCTGGCCATCAGCGTCGGATTGAGTTGGCGGCGATGACGGTGGCGAAGTAGCCGTAGACGCCGGTCTCGTACCACTCGATGAAGTTGCCCACGGATCCCGCGATCAGCGCTCTGCGCGATCGCGGGATCCGGCGGCAGCCTCGGCCGGGCCGTGCACGGAGGTGGTCATGCGTGTTGGTTACACGATCGCCTCCGTGCGCTGTCAACGGTCCGTGCGGCCGGTTTCACGCGGTGTCGGGCGACTCCCCGGACATCGCCGCCGCCATCCGCAGGTGCGGCGCGGCTTCGTCGGCCCTGCCCTGCCGCTCCAGCGTGCGGCCCAGCATCAGCCGGGCGTAGTGCTCCACCGGGTCGTGCTCCAGGATCGCGCGCAGCTCGGTCTCGGCCTTCCGCAGCTGCGCGGAGTGGTAGTACGCCCGCGCAAGCAGCAGCCGCGGCGCGACCTGCTCCGGGACCTCGGCCACCAGCCCGCCGAGGATCCGCGCCGCCGTCACGTACTCCTTGGCGTCGAAGAACATCCGGGCCCGGTCCCAGCGGTCCGCTGCCGTTCCGAACTCGTAGTACGTGTTGCTCACTTGGGCTCCTTCCCGGCGGGCCCGCTCCTGGGCCCTGCGCCTTGTCAACCGACCGAAGTGGTTGAACATTCCACAATAGCGCGTGGTGCCCGACGCTGATCGCTGCCACCGCGCCGACCTGGGAAAACGTCCCGAAGGGCGTTTCCTTCGACGCCGTGCCCTTCATGGCCACCGAGCGGCGTGGTCCGACCGGCCGGGCGCAGCGGACCGCCCCTGCCGAAGAGGCCGGCGACCGATCGCATCGGCCCGCCGTCAGGTGCGCGTACGGAGGGCGATGGTCCAGGTGTGGACGGTGTGCCGGGACGGGTGGCCCGGGTGGGGCTCGGCGATGACCGCGGTGATGCGGTCGCCGTCGCGGTGCAGCGCTCCTACGCAGCCGGAGACCTGTTCGAGGGTGACGGGCAGCAGTTGCGCGAGGACGGTGCCGTCGAGCCGGCGGCCGACGGCGCGCAGCACCCCGGCGTCGAGGACCAGGATGGTGCCGTCCTCCAGGACGAGCGGCCGCGGGACCGACGGGTCGGTGAGCTGCTGACCGCGTTCGATGACGCCGCCGGGCAGCAGCCGGACCACACGGCTGCGGGTCGGGTGGTTGCGGTCGGTCTCGACGACGCGGATGCCGGTGCCGACGACGTAGTGACCGTAGCTGCGCCAGGAGTCGACGACGGCGCCGTCGCCGTCGTACTCCCAGGTGTCGAAGAAGTCGTAGCCCTCCAGGCCGAGCACGAAGCGGCCGCCGCGGAGGGCCGCTCCGCGCGCTCCGCGCAGTTCGGCGATCCGTGTGCCGTCCGCCAGGTCGAGCAGCAGGGCCGGGCCGAGGTGGCCCCAGGGTGTGTAGTCGAGGGAGTCCGTGGTGACCAGGACCCGGCCGCCGGAGACATGGGCGGCGTTCGGACTGCCGGCGCAGCCGTGGGTCCAGCGGGTGCGGCCCGAGTCGTCGACACAGCTGATCTCCCCGACCCTGCCGTGGATGCGCAGGTTGTCCCGCGAGGCGAGCAGATGCCCGTCGGGTCGGGGCTGCTCGTACGGCGGGCGGCCGACCGTGCGTCGGTGGTTCACCACAGTGACGCGCCAGGGGGCGGAAGTTGCCCCTTCGGCGCGGCTGCTCTCCTCGGGCCTCGGCATGGCCGCGATGCTAACTGCTGCGCACGGGGAGCCTTTTGTGGGCCTCAGCCGTTCAGCCATCTCGGCAGTGTCCGTGACATGGTCCGTGACCTGCTCGAACAGACCCCTGTCAGTCACATCCGGGTACGCAATGAGCGAGTTGGGGGGCTTTGTGGCCCGCCCCGCACAGGTCTAGGTTGGGCTCTATGAGCAATCTTGATCGTCAGGCCGCGCTGTCGGTCTGCGGCGGCCGCGGCTTCGTCGTCGCCGAGCCGGTACGTGAGCTCCTCGCCCCCCGCCATGTCCAGGTCGGCGAATCCACCCAGGTGCGCCGGCTGCTCCCGAACCTCGGCCGCCGCATGGTCGGCGCATGGTGCTTCGTCGACCACTACGGTCCCGACGACATCGCCGACGAGCCCGGCATGCAGGTCCCGCCCCACCCGCACATGGGTCTGCAGACGGTCAGCTGGCTGCACGAGGGCGAGGTCCTGCACCGCGACAGCGTCGGCAGTCTCCAGACGATCCGCCCGCGCGAGCTCGGGCTCATGACCTCGGGGCGGGCGATCAGCCATTCCGAGGAGAGCCCCAGGCCCCACGCCCGCCTCCTCCACGGCGCCCAGCTGTGGGTCGCACTGCCCGAGGCCCACCGCCATGGGGAACCGCACTTCCAGCACCACTCCGGACTGCCCCGCGTCACCGCCCCCGGCCTCACGGCCACGGTCGTCCTGGGGGAACTCGACGGCGCCTCCTCACCCGGCACGACGTACACGCCCCTCGTCGGCGCGGACCTGGCACTCACCCGCGGGGCCGAGACCAGCGTGCCGCTGGAACCCGACTTCGAGTACGCCGTTCTGTCCATGTCGGGCGAGGCCCATGTCGACGGCGTGCCGGTACTCCCCGGATCGATGCTCTACCTGGGCTGCGGGCGCACCGAGCTGCCGCTGCGCGCGGAGTCGGACGCGGGGCTGATGCTGCTCGGGGGCGAGCCGTTCGGGGAGGAGATCGTCATGTGGTGGAACTTCATCGGACGGTCGCACGAGGAGATCGAGCAGGCTCGCAGGGACTGGACGGAGGGCGGCCGCTTCGGGGACGTGCACGGGTACGACGGTGACCGGCTGTCGGCTCCCGAACTGCCGCCGGTGGCGCTGAAACCGCGAGGTCGGGTGCGCTGACCTGCGGTGATGTGCTCGCTGTGGGTCGCCGTCGAGTGCCCGTTCCGTCCCCATCGGCGGGATCGGGAGAGGGGCGGCTGTGCTTGGTGTACTGCCGGCCAGGTCCAGGTCGTTGATGTTGGCGTCCAGGATTCGATCGGACCGCCTGGCGGCCTCGCACCCGTCCCGGCGGTCCGTATCACGTACCGCTCAGCCGGTTGGGGCCGTCGCGGTGAACTCCCCACCTCCGTGCGGCGCGGTGGACTGATGCGACCACGGAGTCACAAGGCCCGGCTGCCCGGGCCGCACTCCCCGTGTCCTGCCGGGCGTCACCCCCGCCCACCTGGCTGCCGCCGAACGACGGGATACGAGGCCCCGACCGTCGACGCACAAGGGGACCTCGGCTTGATGGCCGCAGCGGTCCTCGCAGGAGCGTGGATCCCGTGCCCCGCGGCCCCGCCCGGCGGCCTGCCGCCGAGAGGGAACGGCCGGACAACGGCCTCCCGGGCCCCCGTCGCGGCGTTGAGCGGCGAGCCAACGGCCAAGGCCCACGTGACCTTGCGGGCCCTCGAGGAGTTCGAGGTGGTCTACGTTTCCGTGGTCATGCCCTCTCGACGAGCTGCTCGCTCCGCCCGTAGGACATCGACCCCGTCAGATGGCGGCCGCTGCTGCACAAGCAGCGGTACGTGCCTGGTGGGAGGCTTGACAGGGGGAGGACGGCTGGAGAGGAGTCGGCCAATGAGCGAAGCCACCGCAGCCGCACGGCTGAACGGGACGGCCCACCAGGAGCTGGAGCGTTCCTTCTCCGGCAGGCCGGTCCGGCCTGACGACCCCGCCTACGACGAGGCCCGGCAGATCCGCAACGGCTCGATCAACACGGCGAGCGAGACGCGCGCACCCGAACTGCCGGGACGGCGGACGCGCGTCTTTGCGGACTGCTCGCTCAAGGCGAAGGGCATGGATGCCGACTGGGACCGCTCCGTAAGTGCTCGCCCGCACAGCGCGTCGGCGCCCTGGGGAGATGTCGGCCACTGGCTCTTCCAGGAGCGGCCGGCCGAGGTCAACTCGCTGGATCCCGACCGTGTCGTGGCCGTCCCGGCCCCGGCCGCCCAGGGCTGAACCCGTCATGGGCCTCGGCCACGACGTGCCCGCGCTCGTACGCGAACTGACCCGGCGGGCCGACCCGCAGCGCCTGCGACATGACGTCGGATTCCTGGCCGACCGCCCGCGCAGCCGGATCCGTGCCCCCGAGGCCATGCTGCGCGCCGAGGCCCATGTGACGAGTGAACTGGCCGCCGCGGGCTGGCGGACGGAGCGGCAGCCGTTCGAGGTACGGTGGCGCCTGGGCGGCACCGACCGCCAGACCGGTCGGGCGCTCGCGTTCCAACTCCGCCTGCACCGGCGGCTGACCGGCACGAACCTCCTGGCCGGGCTGCCGGGAAGAGCCGACCGCGCCACCGTGGTCGTCGGAGCGCACCTCGACACCGTCGCCGACAGCCCCGGCGCCGACGACAACGCCTCCGGAGTCGCCGCTCTGCTGGAGATCGCACGGCTCCTCGGCGAGCTGCCACGACCGCCCGCCGTCACCCTCCTGTTCTTCGACATGGAGGAGCTGGGGATGATCGGCTCACGGGTCGCGGCCCGGCGGCTCCGCCGCTCCGGGCGGGTCACGGGCATGATCTGCCTGGAGTCGGTCGGCTTCTTCGCGAACGAGCCCGGGACCCAGCTGATGCCCGCCGGCTTCGGCGCGGCCTTCCCCCGGGCGGCCGCAGCGGTGCGCGCGGCCGGGTGGCGAGGCGACTTCACCCTCGTGGCCCACCGGCGTTCGTCGGAGGCGGCGGCCGCCCTGTGGCGCCGGGCAGCAGGGGCCGCAGAGCCCCCGCTGCCCGCCGTCACACTGCGCGACCCGCGTCCGGACGGCCTGCTGGGCGCACTCGTCGGCCTCGGGGTGCCACCATTGATCCACCTCGACCGCAGCGACCACGCGTCCTTCTGGAACGTAGGGATTCCCGCCCTGATGCTGACCAGTACGGCGAACTTCCGGAACCCCCACTACCACCGGCCGACCGACACCCCGGACACCATCGACTACCGGCGTCTGGCGGCGGTCGCCGTCGCGACTGCCGCGACCGCCGTGTCCTGGTCTGTCGGCGGAGCCGGTTGATCGCGGCCTCCGCATGGTGAAGGAGTTCGACTTACGGCTCCGTGCCGTTCGGCGCGCCAACGCGCGGTGACCGGCTGAGTGGATCTCATCGCTCGCGTATGGGGAAGCCGTGCTCCACAGCGCGGCAACGGGACCCTGTACGGCCATGCCTCCCGACTGCGAGGAACACTGGCCCACCCCGACGACGTCCGGATCGCCCGGTCGACCCGCGGCTATGCGCCCTGATCGCGTACGGCCGGGCCCGAGCGGGCTTCCTGATCGGGCACCGCGAGATCGCCCGCGCTGCCCTGGACGGCAGCCAGCCCGTACCGGTCGGACCGGAGACGGCTCTCTCCCGGATGCACATCCGTATGCTGCCGGGACAGACCGACCTCGGCGCTGCTGACCTCGACGTCCTGGCCGTCCAGCTCACCGCCGCCCTGGACGGCCCCCTGCTGCTCCACCTGTCGGCGTCCGACCTCACCGAAGCCGCCCGCCGGACCGAGGAGCGGGTCGCACAGGGATGGCAGGACCTCGTCCAGCGCGTCTGCCGACCCTGATCGGAAATCCGACCCGCCTCTGGCCTCCGCGTTCCGTTCGGGTCGGCTGAATCGCGGTGATCTTCGCGAGGGTGCTGTCTGCTGCGTTCGGCCGGATGGGCATGACGAGGTCCCGGCGCGCGGCTCGGCGCTCCTGAGGGTTCCTTGGTGGCCGACCACGACGTCGACGGCCTCCGACTGCGAGAACTCGCGCGCATGCGGTGGTCCGGCGCATGGTCATGGTGGGCGGTGTTGTCCGGGGTTGACGCCGTCGATCTCGATGAGGAGGTGACGGGGGCCGCGCAGGGACGGACTCGCGCGGTAGGGAGGTGGGTCGGCGACGAGTCGGGGGTTCTTCAGCCGGTGTGCCAGCTCGGTGAGGGCGATCTGCGTCTCGGGACGGGCCAACGGGGCACCGAAGCAGTAGTGGATGCCGCCGCCGAAGCCGAGGTGCTCGTTGTGCTCGCGGTCGGGGTCGAAGCGGTCGGGGTCCGGGACGAAGTCCGGGTCGCGGCTGCCGGAGGCCAGCACGAGGGCGACCGGTGAGCCCTTGGGGATGGTGGTGCCGCCGACCTCGATGTCGTCGAGGGTGTTCCGGCTGTTGGCCAGAAACTGCACCGGTGGTTCGTAGCGCAGGAGTTCCTCGACCACCCGGGCGGCCAGATCGGGTTCGTCGCCGCGGCGTAGCCGGTCGAGTACCTCGGGGTGGCGCAGGAGGGTGAGCATGCCGTTGGTGACGAGGTTGACGGTCGTCTCGTGGCCGGCGACGAGCAGCAGGGCCGCGTTGCTCAGTATCTCTTCGGGTGACATCGGCGCCTCGTCGCCGTCGCCGCTGAGGAGTCCGGAGAGCAGGTCGTCGCCCAGTTGGCCGTGGCGGGCGTCGAGGAGCTGGGCGAAGTACTGGCCGAGGTCTGCGATGGTCTTCGCGCGTCGGCGCTGCCGCTCCGCGATCCCTCCGGTGGTCGGGTCGGCGGCCTTGACAACCGCGTCGGACAGTGCCTGGAATCGCGGTTCGTCCTCGCGGGGTACTCCCAGCAGCTCGCAGATCACCGTGACCGGGAAGGGATAGGCGAAGTCGTCGACGATGTCGACCCGGACCGTGCCGGACCCGTCCTTGCCTGTGAAGTCGTCGATCAGGCTCGTCACGATCCCGAGCAGGTCGGGCATCATGCTGTCGATACGTCCCGGGCGGTGGGGTGGGCCGAAGTTCCGCGTCATCAGGCGCCGGAGCCGGTCGTGGTCGGGAGGGTCGGTCTGGATGAAGGTGGGCGGGAGTGTGGGAGTGCCCTCCTCGGCCGCTTGGGCGGGTGCCTCGGCGCCGATCTCGGGGAGGTTGCGCATATCCGAGCTGAGCCGTGGGTCGTGGAGCAGGGCGACGATCTCCCGGTAGGTGCTCACGACGTAGGTCCCGTCCTCCACCCGTACCACGGGTGTCTTGCGCAACTCGGTGTAGAGCGGGTACGGGTCGGCGCGGTGGGAGGGATCGAGGATCTGCTGCCAGATGCTGGTCTGAGCCATGGTGGGCGTCTCCCGCAACTCGGGGATCAAGGACGTGCGGTCGCCTGGGCAGGGGTCACAGGTACGTTCTGCGGACCAACGTGGCCCGCCGTTCGCTGGGTCCGTGACCGGTCACCACGACCGTGGCCTGAGGGGTGGGCCGTTCCGGGACCTCGGCCGCGACCGGGCGCCCGTCGGTGGCCTGGTCGACGGTGCGGAAGGACGGCGGGAACGGCGCCGCCCGGTCGATCAATCCTGCGTAGAACTCCAGCCACTTGGCCTGGTTGAAGGCGACCGCCGCGGTGATCCGCCCGCGGTAGCCGTAGACGGCGACGAAGCGGCGCTCGGCCACCGATCCCTGGGCGATGACGACCTGGTCGGCATGGGTCGGGACGCCGACGGACTTGATCTCGGTGCCGAACTGGGTCGACCAGAACTCCGGCAGCGCCAGGTGCGGCCAGCGCTCACTCTGGGCGCTGATCATGTTGTGCGCGGCGATCCCCGCCTGGGCGACCGCGTTGCCCCAGTGCTCCAGGGCGAGGTATTGGTAGTCGTAGACGGGATGTGGGCAGCGGGCCACGTCGCCTGCGACGAACACATCGTCGGTCACGACGCCGTTGACGTCGACAGCGCGGCACCCCGCATCGCACGCCACCCCCCAGACCCCGGCCGCCAGCCCCGAGCCTTCCAGCCATTCGACGTTGCGGATGCTGCCGAGCGCGGCCACCGCCACATCGATGTCCAGGACGCTGCCGTCGGACAGCCGGGCCTGCCGCAATCGCCCGCTGTCGTCGCCTTCCAGCGCTTCGACCCGAACGCCGCACCGCAGGTCGACCCCGTGGTCGCGCTGGATCTGCGCCGCGATGCCCCCGATCACCGCGCCCAGCGCCCCGGACAAAGGGGCCTTGCCCCGCTCGACGACGGTCACCGGCACATCCAGCTCGCGACAGGCGGAGGCGACCTCACAGCCGGTGAACCCAGCACCGATGACCAGCACCCGGCCGGGTCCGGCCACCAGCCGTTGCCGCAACCCTTCCGCGTCTTCCGGCGTGTGCAGCGCGAACAGCCCGTCGAGCGCGGCCTCCGACTCGTTCGGCCACGGGCGCGCCCGAACCCCCGTGGCGATGAGCAACCGGTCGAATCCCACCTTCGCGCCATCGGCCAGCAGCACCTGCTTGCCGCTCACGTCCAGCCCCGTGGCCGCGACTCCCAACCGCCAGTGCGCGTCGAGCTCTTCGCGGCGGGGCAGTCCGGTCCGCCGCGCCGGAACCTGGCCCATGAGGACCTGCTTCGACAACGGAGGCCGGTCATAGGGTGCGTGAGGCTCGTCCCCGATCACGGTCAGCGAGCCGGTGAAGCCCTCTCGGCGCAGCATCCGACCAGCCCGCAGGCCGGCCAGGGACGCCCCGACGATGACGATGCGCCCCGTACGCTTGAACGCTTCCCCAGGGCCGGGGGCGGCCACCTGCGCCCCGGGCGCGGGCTGCCGGTGCCGGGCGTTCTCACGGTCGAGGAAGATGGCCTGGACCGGGCAGGCCGCCGCGGCCCGCACGACCTTCTCCCGCTGTGCGTCGTCCGGATCGGGGTCGTACAGCAGAGCCTCGTCCCCGTGTATGGCAAACACATCCGGCGCGGCAAAAGCACACTGGGCGTACCCCTGGCACCGCGTGAGATCGACGACGATCTTCATGTGGACGCCCCTTCCGAACCCTTCGGATCGGCCGTTTCGCCCCACCACCACGCGCGCGCACGCCATCACACCTGCCCTATCAGTGGAGCACGGCACGCCGGGGACCGCATTTCGCCGCGGGCCGCCGGCCACGTTCCGGAATCGTTGTGCACCGGATCCCGGATCTGCGTATCCAGTGCGCATCGAGCGCCGACATTGCGCCGCATCAGCTCGCGGACCCCACAAACGCCAACACAGTGCACCGGATGCGCCATGACCCTCGGCGTGAGCCACTTCCCCGGCCGGCGCATCACCATGCAGGACGGCCGCGAGTGGTCCAACGCCCAGGTGTATTGATCTGGAGCAAGGTGGGAAGTCCTCACCGCTGCGCCCGGCTCTCGCCGATCGGGCGGGCACCCCCACCACCCCACGCCGGCCACCGGCACAGCCCGCCATCATCCGAGCGAAAGATAAGGTAATAGGTGGAATGTGCATGTGGATCCCTCAACGGATTGCGTCGCAGGGATGGACCGAGGAACAGATCCCAGCTCCACACCAGGGAGAATCCATGCGCTACACAACCTTCGGGCACCGCACCGGACTGCGAGTCTCGGAGTACGCGCTCGGCACCGCGTACTTCGGCACCGGCTGGGGCGCCGGAGCCGAGCCCGACGAGGCACGCAAGATGTTCGACAGGTTCGCCGAAGCCGGCGGCACCTTCATCGACACCGCGGACAGCTACCAGTTCGGCGAGGCGGAGGCAATGCTGAGCCAGTTCCTCGCCGCCGACCGCGACCACTTCGTCCTGGCGACGAAGTTCAGCAACGGGGCCACGCCGCAGCCCGACATCTCCAAGACCGGCAACAGCCGCAAGAACATGATCCACTCGCTGGAGGCGAGCCTGAAGCGTCTCGGCACCGACTACATCGACCTGTACTGGGTTCACTTCCCCGACGACCTGACACCGATGGACGAGATCCTGCGCGGCCTCGACGATCTAGTGAGCTCGGGCAAGATTCTGCACGCCGCACTGTCCAACTTCCCCGCATGGCGGGTCTCCCGGGCCGCCACCCTGGCGGACCTGAAGAACTGGGCGCCGGTCGCCGGCATCCAGGTCGAGTACAGCCTCGTCGAGAGGACCGCCGAGCGCGAGCTGCTGCCGATGGCCGCGAGCCTCGGACTCGGCGCCGCGCTGTGGTCCCCCCTCGGTGGCGGACTGCTCACCGGAAAGTACCGGGGCGGCACCAAGGGCCGGCTCAGCGATCTGAAGAGGCTTGTGCACACCGAGTCCACGGACCAGAAGACCGCGGTCGTCGACACCGTCCTGGCGATCGCCGAGGAGACCGGCGCGACGCCGGCACAGGTCTCGATGGCCTGGTTGCGCCAGCGGGCGGCGCGTGCCACGACCTCACTCATCCCCGTCATCGGGCCGCGGAACCTCGGCCAGCTCGAGAGCTACCTTGGCGCGCTCGGCGTCGAGCTCACCCCCGAGCAGTTCACGCGTCTCGACGAGGTCAGCGCGGTACCGCTCGGAGTGCCCCACGAACTGGTCGCCGAACGGCGCGACACGGCACGGGGAGGAGACGCCGGCCGTGTGACCGCGCCCGCCGCGCCGGTGGCCTGATCTCGCGAGTGAGTCGACCCCCGCCCTCGGGCTTCCTGGGAGCTGAGATCTCTTGATGGCGAAGGCCGGTCGGCCGGGACCCCTGGTGTGTCCAGGTGATCAATATCGTTCGCCTGGCGCGGACGGCCCTGTCGTCCGTGGCTGTGACGAGTCTCGCCGAGGATCTGCGTCCGTTCCGCGTCGACTCTCCCCAAGCGGACCTGGACGATCTGCACGAGCGTCTGGACCGCACTCGGTGGCCGGACGAACTGCCCCGGGTGGGCTGGGCGTATGGCGTTCCTTCCCCGTGGGTACTCGCAGGAGCCGGCGCGGTACTGGCGGTACGAGTACGACTGGCGCGCCGCGGAAGCCGGACTGAACGAGTGGCCGCAGTTCACCACCACGAGCGACGGGACGCGCGTGCACTTCGCCCCCATTCGGTCTCCGGAACCGGACTCGATGCCCCGCGCGCCGACCGGTCGAGCGGCACGGACCAGCCCGCAGCGCCGGCGCCGGGCGCTGGGGGTTTCAGCAGGTTCTCCGTCTGCTGGTGGTACACGCCTCACATTCGATCTGACCTGCTGAAATGACGGCCACCGACGACGATGGGCCCGGACACCGCCGACTCACGCCCACAGGCCGGCGCACCGGCACCGGACGTTCTCGATTCAGTTGGCCATCGGTGGTAGACCGGGCAGCAATTTCTCGATGGTGACGGGGAAGTCGCGCACGCGCACGCCGGTGGCGTTGAACACCGCGTTCACGACCGCCGCACCGGCCCCGCAGATGCCCACCTCACCGACGCCCTTCGCGCCGAGGACGTTGGCCTTGTCGTCGTAGCCGTCGAGGACGACGGCGTCGACGTCGGGGATGTCGGCGTGGACCGGCACCAGGTATCCCGCGAGATCCCGGTTGACGAAGGCCCCGGATCGCGGGTCGACGACGGACTCTTCCTCGAGGGCCGCGCCGACTCCCCAGATCATGCCGCCGATCAGCTGCGAGCGGGTCGTCTTCGGGTTGAACACGCGGCCCACCGAGAACACGCCGAGCATCCGCCGCAGACGGATCTCGGCGGTGTCCGCGTCGACCGCCACTTCGGCGAAATGGGCCCCGTAGGTGTTGATCGAGTAGTCCGTGTAGTTCGGATCGTCGCCCATGAAGCGTGTCTCGCCCTCCGCCTCCACACCGTCGGGATGGTCGCGTGCGACGAGCTCGCCCAGGGCCTCGGTCGCGCCACCGATGCCCACGTTGCCATGGGAGAACACGGCGTCTGCCGGGTCCAGGCCGTGCAGTGGAGAGCGCGCGTCGCCGCAGGCCGCATCCAGCAGCTTCGCACGCAGGGCCGCGCACGCCCGATGCACCGCGGTGCACGAATTGGTGGCGCCCCACGAGCCACCGGACCCCCAGCTGGTGGGAAGCTCGGAACGCCCGAGCTCGATCCGCACCCGATCCGGCGGCAGTCCGAGCCCGTCGGCCGCGACCTGGGTCAGGATGGTGTAGGTGCCCGTACCGATGTCGGTCATGTCCGTCTGGACGACGGCGGTGCCGTCCGCATCCAACCGCACCCGCGCCGATGTCGGCGCTTGGAAATGCCCGCGGATGGCGGCCGACATGCCGTAGCCGACCAACCACGGCCCGTCGCGCACACTCGCCGGGGTGGCGGGGCGGTGCTCCCAGCCGAACCGGCGCGCGCCCTCGCGCAGGCACTCGACCAGGTGTCGGTCGCTGAACGGCACATCTCGCTCGGGATCGACGGTGGGCTCGTTGCGGATCCGCAGCTCGACCGGGTCCATCCCGAGTGCATGGGCCAGCTCGTCCATCGCCGACTCGACCGCCAGCATGCCCGGCGCCTCGCCCGGCGCGCGGACGTCCGTCCCGCGCGGCAGATCGAGCGCCGTCAGCCGGTGGCTGGTCAACCGGTGGGGCGCGGCGTAAAGGCTGCGGGTCGTGGCGGCGGTCTGCTCGGCGTACTCCACGTCGGGGTTGGTGTGCATCGTGACGTCATGGGCGATCGCCGTCAGCTGTCCGTCGCGCCCCGCGCCCAGCCGAACCCGCTGGCTGGATATGGGGCGCATGCCGACGAGCTGGAAGATCTGCTGGCGGGTCAGCGCGACCTTGACCGGTTGGTGCAACGTGCGAGCGGCGAGCGCTGCCAGGATCGTCTCGGAATGGATGCCCAGCTTGGAACCGAATCCCCCGCCGACGAAGGGGGCGACGATGTGAACCCGCTCCGGGTCCATGCGAAGCGTGCTGGCGACCGAGGCCTGCGCCGCATCGACGATCTGGCAGCTGACGTAGACGACCAGGTCCTCGTCACGCGGTTCCACCAGACACGCGTTCGGTTCCATCGGCATCGAGAACTCGTACGGCGTCGTGTAGTGCTGGTCGACCGTGACCTCCGCGCTGTTGAACCCGGCATCGAAGTCGCCCACCGCAGTGTCGGTGGGGAGGCCGGCATTGACCACCTTCGGGATGTACGTGTCATCTTCGTACTCGCCGAAGTCGAAACGTCCCCGCCCGGCGCTGTATTCGACGTCGACGAGATCGGCCGCAGCTCGGGCCTGCTCGAAGGTCGCCGCGACGACGAGTGCCACCGGCTCGCCGTAATAGTGAATGTCGGCGCTGGTCAGAACCGGCTGGGCGCGCCAGTACTCGAAGGGAAGGGACTCATCGCGGGAGCCTTGCGCCGGGGCATTGAGATGGGTCATCACCATGTGCACACCGGGTGCGCGTTCGGCGTTCTCGGTGTCGATCCGGGTGATGCGGCCTTTGCCGATCGTCGCGCCGACGATGAAGCCGTAGAGCGGTTGGCCGGCCTCCCAGTGCTCGTAGGCGTAGGTGGCCCGGCCGGTGGCCTTCAACGGGCCGTCGACGCGGTTCACAGCTTGCCCGATCATGCCGCCTCCTCAGCTCGCCCGGGCCACTTGCGCCAGCGTGCGGCACAGCGTGCGTTTGGCCAGCTCGATCTTGAAGTCGTTGTGCCCCTGCCCCACGGCGTCGCGCATCGCTGCCTCGGCCGCGGCGCGATAGGTCGCCATCGTGGCCGGACCGCCGGTCAACGCGGCCTCCGCCTCGGCGGACCGCCACGGCTTGTGGGCCACACCGCCGAACGCCACCCGCGCCTCACCGATCGTTCCCTGATCGGTCGAGACGACAGCCGCCACGGAGACCAGCGCGAACTCGTACGACGCCCGGTCGCGCACCTTGCGGTACTTCTGCCGGCCCGGCGGGGGCGGGGGCAGGACGACGCTCGTGATCATCTCGCCGGGCCGCAGCACGGTCTCGATGTGCGGCGTATCGCCCGGCAGCCGGTAGAAGTCCGTGATGGCGACGCGGCGTACCGCCTGATCGGCGTCGAGCAGCTCGATCTCCGCCTCCAGCGCGGTCATCGCGACGGCCATGTCCGAGGGGTGGGTGGCGATGCAGGAGTCGCTGGCGCCGAGGATCGCGTGTATCCGGTTGAACCCGCCGATCGCCGAACAGCCGGATCCGGGATCCCGCTTGTTGCAGCCCGCGGCAGTGTCGTAGAAGTAGGGGCAGCGAGTGCGCTGCAACAGGTTTCCACCGGTGGACGCCTTGTTGCGCAACTGGCCCGAGGCGCCCGCCACCAGCGCCTCCGACAGCACCGGATAGCGGCTGCGCACTCGGGCATCGGCGGCCACGTCGGAGTTCGCCGCCTGCGCGCCGATGCGCAGTCCGCCGTCCGGGAGCTCCTCGATGTCCCGCAAGGGAAGCCGGCTGATGTCGACCAGATGGCTGGGTTTCTCGATGTCGAGCTTCATCAGGTCGAGCAGATTGGTGCCGCCGCTGATGAACTTCGCGCCGGTTCGGGACACCGCGGCGACGGCGGCCTGTACGTCCGTCGCTCGCTCGTAGGTGAAGGACCTCATTCCGGGCCTCCCTCCACGACGCTACGGATGGCCGCGACGATGTTCGGATAGGCGGCGCACCGACAGATGTTGCCGCTCATCCGCTCGCGGATCTCCTCATCGGTCAACGCGATTCGCGGCGAGGCCACGTCAGCGGTGGCGTGGCTGGGCCAACCCGCCTCCGCCTCGGCGAGCATGCCGACAGCCGAACAGATCTGACCGGGAGTGCAGTAGCCACATTGGAAGCCGTCACTCTCGATGAAGGCGCGTTGCATGGGGTGCAGGCCGTCGGGATCGCCCAGGCCTTCGATCGTCACGATCTCGTCGGCCTCGTGCATGACGGCGAGCGTCAAACAGGAGTTGACGCGCCGGCCGTTGATCAGCACGGTGCAGGCGCCGCACTGCCCGTGGTCGCACCCCTTCTTGGTTCCGCTCAGCCGCAGATGTTCGCGCAGCGCGTCGAGCAGCGAGGTCCGTGGATCCACCGCGAGCTGCCGCACCTGATCGTTGACGCTCAACTTGATCGCCGAGAGTTGGGCCGTCTCGCCCTGGCTGCGCCCCGCGGCGCCCGCATCTGAATCGCTCATCACAGCCCGCCTTCCTCGCCAGGCGCGGGTGTCACGCTGGATAGGCGTCGCCACTGCCGGGCGCGCTCGCCCACCCCAGGGTCTCGCAGAAACATGACCGTCGCATCGCGAGGGTTCCTTCGGTGCCCGTCCTACCGCGCGGGAACCGGCCTGCGGGGCCTCTTGCTCCGATCCCGTTCCAGCCGCCGCCCCCCGACAGGCGGAACCGCTGAGGACACACGGCCGACGCCGGCGCCGCCGGAAACAACCGTCATGAGGGCCCCGCCCGGCCCACAGGGGGGACCGGGCAGGGCCTCGCACCATCAGCCCGCGGGTGTCAGCCGCACGGTGAGGATCTGGAACGGCCGCAGCGACACGGTCACCTCCCCCTCACCGGCCGCTGATACCTCCGCGGGCCGTCCCGCGAGCGGGCGCTCGAGCAGGTCCGTGACCTGCACTCCGCCCAGCGGGAAGCCCGGGCGCAGGACCGCCTGCGCCCGGCCGCCCAGCGACTCGTAGAGCCGCACCACCACATCGCCCGAGCCGTCGTCGGCCAGCTTGACCGCCTCGACGGTGACGGCCGGGTTGTCACTGGTGACCACCGGGGTGGCCGAGGCAGCGGCGCCGACCCGCAGCGGCAGGTTCAGCGCGTACCCCTCGGCGACGGCGTCCTCCACCGTCGCGCCCGGCAGCAGCGCGTAGGTGAAGCGGTGCTTGCCCTGGTCCGCCTCCGGGTCCGGGACGCGGGGGGCTCGCACCAGACTGAGGCGGACCGTCGTCGTCGTACCGCCGTCCGTCTCCCGCGTGGTGCGGGAGACATCGTGGCCGTACGTCGAGTCGTTGATGACCGCGACGCCGTACCCCGGCTCCCCGATGTGCACCCAGCGGTGGCCGTAGACCTCGAACCGGGCCGCCTCCCAGCTGGTGTTGGTGTGCGTGGGGCGCTGCACATGGCCGAACTGGATCTCGGCGCGGGAGTGGTCGGCCCGGACGTCGACCGGGAAGGCGGCCTTGAGTATCTTCTCCGCCTCGTGCCAGTCGATCTCCGTCTCGATGTCGATCCGGCGGCTGCCCGCCCGTACGACGATCGTCTGGACGATCCGCGAGCCCTTGCCGAAGGAGCGCTCCACCCGCAGGGCGCCGAGCAGCGGACCCTGTTCGGACACGGTGACCGACTCGGCCTCGGTGAGGTCCGTGTAGCGGTTCCTGTAGTGCTTGTCGATGTCCCAGGCGTCCCAGTAGTTGGGCAGGTCGCTGTGCAGGCGCAGCAGGTTGCCGGCGGCGTCCGGTGCCAGCACCTCGCGGCCGGCCACCAGGTCGCGGACGGAGGCCATGGTGCCGTCCGCGGCGAGCTCCACCCGCACCAGCCCGTTGTCCAGCACACGGCCCTCGACGGTCACCGGCTGCGGGGCGGCCCCGGACGAGCCGAGCGGCGCGATGCCGCTCGCCGGGACCTCGGTGTACACGGCCACCGAGCCGTCGGCGAGCTGCTGGCCGTCGGCCGCTGTGCCCGCAGGTACCGTGACGACCTCGGCGCGGTCGCGCGGGCTGGTGTTGAACACCGAAAGGCCTTCACCATCGGAAAGCGCCGCCAGCGCCTCGGCCGTCAGCTCCCGCACCTCGGCCGCGACCCGCGCGTACTCCGCCTCCGCCTCCCGGTGCACCCAGGCGATCGAGGAGCCCGGCAGGATGTCGTGGAACTGGTGCAGCAGCACCGTCTTCCACAGCCGGTCCAGCTTCTCGTGCGGATAGCGATAGCCCGGCGCGTGCAGCGCCGCGGTGGTCGCCCACAGCTCCGCCTCGCGCATCAGGTGCTCGCTGCGCCGGTTGCCCTGCTTGGTGCGGGCCTGCGAGGTGTACGTGGCACGGTGCAGCTCCAGATAGAGCTCACCCGACCACACCTGGTCCTTCGGGACCTCCTTGCTCGCCTCGGCGAAGAAGGCGTCCGGGTGCTCCACCTTGACCTTTGCCGAGCCCTCCAGATCGGCGAGCCGGCGGGCGCGCTCCATCATCTCCCGGGTGGGGCCGCCACCGCCGTCGCCGTGGCCGAAGGGGGCCAGCGAGCGGGTGCCGACGCCCTTGTCCTGGTAGTTGCGCACCGCGTGCGCCATCTCCTTGCCGGAGAACTCGGCGTTGTAGGTGTCGACCGGCGGGAAGTGCGTGAAGATCCGGGTGCCGTCGATGCCCTCCCACCACATCGAGTGGTGGGGCAGCTTGTTGGTCTGGTTCCACGACAGCTTCTGGGTGAGGAACCACTCGTTCCCGGCCAGCTTCGCCAGCTGCGGATAGGCCGCGTTGTAGCCGAAGGAGTCCGGCAGCCACACGCCCTTGGTCTCGATGCCGAAGTGCTCGATGAAGAAGCGCTTGCCGTGGATCAGCTGGCGGGCGATGGCCTCGCCGCCCGGCAGATTGCCGTCCGACTCCACCCACATTCCGCCGACCGGTGCCCACTGCCCGTTCTTCACGGCCTGCTGGATCCGGGCCCACACATGGGGGTAGTTGTCGCGCACCCACTCGTACTGCTGGGCCTGCGAGCAGGCGAAGACGAATTCGTCGTACTCCTCGGCCAGCGCGGTGACATTGGAGAAGGTACGGGAGGTCTTGCGCTTGGTCTCGCGGATCGGCCACAGCCACGCGGAGTCGATGTGCGCGTGCCCGACGGCCGACATCCGGTGCGCGCTGGCGTGCGCGGGCCTGTCCAGCGCGGTCTTGAGCACCGCGCGGGCGTCGGCGGCGGTGCCGGAGATGTCGTCCAGGTCCAGCGCGTCCAGGGCGCGGTCCAGGCAGTGCATGATCTCGTGCCGGCGCGGGTCGTGCGCGTCCAGCTCCAGCATCAGTTCGCGCAGCACCTGCAGGTCCAGCGACAGGTGCCAGACGTTCTCGTCGAGCACGGCGAGGTCGGCGCGCTTGAAGGTGTACAGCGGCTTGTCGCCGGCGGTGAGCCGGTCGCCGAGCGGGGTGGGGCCGATGAAGTCGTCGGCGAGGATGTCCGGGTTGGAGGCGGCCTCCACCAGGTAGTGGATCTCCTCGCCGCCGACGGCCGGGTTGGCGACCGGGACGTACTGGTTCTGCGGGTTGACGGCCTTCAGCGGGCGGCCGTCCGGCACGTGCACCAGTGCCTCGGCCTGGTTGCCCGGCCAGTCGCCGACGAAGCCCAGGTCCATCACGGTCTCGACACGCTTGCCGGCCCACTCGGCCGGCACCCGGCCGCGCATCCGGAACCAGGTGGTGCCCCACGGCGGACCCCACGGCGTACCCATCGCGAAGGGCTCGTACGCGGCACCCGCGGCCTCGGCGAAGGGCACCGGCTCGCCGGGCGCCTGCCATGCCTCGACCGTCAGGGGGACGCAGGCGGAGTAGACGGCCGGCTTGATGCGCTGGTCGTGGACGCGCTCGACGCGCTCCTCGATCCGGCGGCGTTCGTCGTGCATGGGGTCTCTTTTCGGAAGCTCTTGGGAAGCTCTTCGGGAGCTGGTCGGCAGGGGAGAGGTGCGGCGCTAATTCAGGTACCCGAGGCCCGGATGCACTCCGCGGTACTCGTCGACCAGCCGCCGCGCCACCTCCACGGAGTCGATGAGCGGATGCAGCGCGAAGGCCTTCACGGCGACGGCCCGGGAGCCGGTGGCCGCCGCGGTCAGTACCTCGCGCTCCACGGCCTTGACCGCGCAGACCAGCCCGGTGGCATGCCCCGGCAGCGGGGAGACGGCCACCGGGTGGGCGCCGTTGCCGTCGACCAGGCAGGGGACCTCGATGACGGCCTCCTCGTCGAGGACGGGAAGGGTCGTCCGGTTGCGCACGTTGAGGATCAGCGTGGTGCGCTCGTCGCGGGCGATGGCCCGCATCAGGGCGAGGGCGACCTTCTCGTAGCCGCCGGACTCGGTGAGCGACGCCTCGTCCCGCTCGCCGGCGCCGGCCGCCTCGCGGTTCTCCGACATGTAGGTCGCCTCGCGCTCGGCCCGGGTGGCGTCCCAGGTGCGCAGCGCGGACGCGGCCGGGTCGCGCATGCAGTCGTAGAAGCGGGCCTGCTGGTCGCGGAGGAAGGCGCCGCGGGTCTGCCGCGCCTCCCGGTACGCCTTCACCGCTTCCCGGTTGAAGTAGTAGTAGTGCAGGTACTCGTTCGGTACGGCGCCCAGCGACTGGATCCATTCCGGGCCGAAGAGCTTGCCCTCCTCGAAGCTGCCCAGCAGCTCACGGTCGGCGAGCAGCCGCGGCAGCTGGTCGCGGCCGTCGATGTGCAGGCCGCGCAGCCACCCCAGATGGTTCAGCCCGACGTAGTCGATCCAGGCGTCCTGGGGGCGTGCGGCGCCCAGCGCACGGGCCACCCGGCGGCCCAGGCCCACCGGGGAGTCGCAGATGCCGATCACCCGGTCGCCCAGATGCCGGGCCATGGCCTCGGTGACCAGGCCCGCCGGGTTGGTGAAGTTGATGAACCAGGCGTCCGGGGCCAGCGCGGCCACCCTCCGGGCGACGTGGTCCACGACCGGCAGCGTGCGCAGTCCGTACGCGATGCCGCCGGCGCCGACCGTCTCCTGGCCCAGCACGCCCTCGGCGAGCGCGACCCGCTCGTCCGCCGCCCGGCCCTCCAGGCCGCCGACGCGGATCGCGGAGAAGATGAAGTCGGCGCCCTTCAGCGCCTCGTCCAGATCCGTGGTGACGGTCACCGCCGGGGCGTCCGGGTGCCCGGCGGCCTGCTCGGCCAGCACCCGGGCGATCGCGGACAGCCGGCCGGCGTCGAGGTCGTGCAGGGTCACGCTGGTGACCCGGCCCTCCGCGTGGTCGCCGAGCAGCGCCCCGTACACCAGCGGCACCCGGAATCCCCCGCCGCCCAGAATGGTCAGTTTCATGCTTTGATCACCTCTACGCCGGCCTCCGCGAGCGCGGCGAGGGTCGCCGGGTCCGCGGACGCGTTGGTCACTACTACGTCGAGGTCCGTGGGACCGCACACCTTGGCCATCCCCTGGCCGGGGAACTTCCCGGCGTCGGCCAGCAGCACCACCTTGTCGGCGGCGGCCATCATGGCCCGCTTCACCGGCACTTCGACCACGGTGGTGTCCATCACCTGGCCGCCGGGCCGGACGCCGCTCGTGCCCAGGAACAGCCAGTCGGCGTGCAGCTGGCGCAGGCTGTCCTCGGTGAGGAAGCCCACCAGCGAGCGGTACTCGCGGCGCACCACACCTCCGGGGAGCACCAGCTCGATGCCGGTGTCCTCGGCCAGCTCCTCGTACACCACCAGATTGCTGGTGATCACGGTGAGCCGGCGACCGTGCAGGTGCCGGGCCAGGCGGTAGGCGGTGGTGCCGATGTCCAGCAGCACCGTCTGGCCGTCCTTGATCATCGCTGCGGCGCGCTCCGCCAGGACGTCCTTGTCGGAGACCCGGACCTCGGCGACCTCCGCGAAGGGCTGATCGCCCTCCTCCACCACCGCGCCCCCGTGGACGCGGGTGAGCAGGCCGTCCTCCTCGAGTCTGATCAGGTCGCGGCGGACCGTTGCGGCGCTCACGCCCAGCTCGGAGGAGAGATCGGCCACAGACGCGGGACCCCCGGAGCGTAGCGCCCGCAAGATGAGTTGATGTCGTCGCTCTGCCAGCATGCGATGCACACTACTTCAATTTCAATCAAATCACTGCTTGGTATTGAAGAAGTCTTGAAAAGTTTGCGCACTTGTCTCACGATCAGCGGGTCGAACTTGCACGCTCTTGACGAGAGGACGCGCTCGTGAGCGAGCCGCTCCCCACCCCGGACGGGACGCCGGACGATGATGCGCCGGACCTCCTGCTCACCGGTCTGCTCTTCTACGACCTGGTCTTCACCGGCCTCGGGCAGCCGCCCGTGCCGGGTGAGGAGATCTGGACCCAGGGGATGGGCAGCGGTCCCGGCGGCATCGCGAACCTCGCGGTCGCCGCCGCCCGCTTCGGCCTGCGCACGTCGCTGGCCACCGTGTTCGGTGACGACTTCTACGGCCGCTACTGCCGAGAGGTGCTTGCCGGGCAGGAGGGTATCGATCTCTCCCTGTCCCGTACGGCGCCTGCCGGCTGGCACACGCCCGTCACCGTCTCCCTCGCGCTGGGGGAGGACCGGGCGCTGGTCACCAACGGCCACGAGCCGCCGTACGGCCAGGACGAGCTCATCCTTGACCCTCCCCCGAGCTCTTCGAGCAGGGGGTACCCCCTGGCCGCCCGCTCCGCTCTGGTGCACATCGGCTCCGAGCGGCAGCAGTGGCTCGCCAAGGCCGCCGCTTCGGGCACCAAGATCTTTGCCGACGTCGGCTGGGACCCCTCCCGGCAGTGGTCGTCCGACGTGCTCGACCAGCTCTCCCTGTGCCACGCCTTCCTCCCCAACGAGGGCGAGGCCATGGCGTACACCCGAACCGACACGCCGACGGCGGCGCTGCACGCGCTGTCCGACCTGGTGCCGGTCGCGGTGGTAACGCGGGGGCGGGACGGGGCGATCGCCGTGGACCAGAGCACGGGCGAGTTCGCCGAGGCCCGCGCGCTCGACATCGATGTCCTGGATGCGACCGGCGCCGGGGATGTCTTCGGGGCGAGTTTTGTCGCCGCGTCCCTGGCCGGCTGGCCGCTGGCCGAACGGCTGCGCTTCGCGGCGCTCGCGGCCGGGCTGTCCGTGCGCCGGCACGGCGGGGCGCTGGCGGCGCCCGGCTGGGGCGGCGTCGCGGAGTGGTGGCGCGGTGTCACCGCCGATCCCGGCGCCGACGCGCTGCGCCGCGAGTTCGGCTTCCTCGCCGACCGGATCCCGACCGACCCCGGTCCGCCCCCACCGGGGGCGCCGGTCACACCTCTGTAGGACCTCTCATCCGTAAGACCTCTCATCCGTAGGACCTCTCCGTAACACCCCCTGATTCCTCAACGACGAGAAACCGAAAGGCGGTGGGAGCAGTGCATCTCTCGCGCAGAGGACTGCTTCGCGCGGGCCTGGCAACCACCTCGGCCGCTCTGCTGGGCGGCACGGCCGCCGGCTGCTCGGTCCCGGCCGGATCCACCGGGCGCGACATGACGCTCTGGTACTGGGGCGGCGGACTGAGCGACAAGCTGGTGGAGGACGCCGTCAAGCGCTTCACCCAGGTCGACCTGAAGGCCACTCAGATCGGCGGCTACTTCCGCTCGAAGCTGCTGACGACCCTGACCGCCCGCGCCCATGCGCCCGACATCACCGGCCTGAAGGGCGAGGACATAGCCTCCCTGCTGCCCAACGCCGACCAGTTCATCGACCTCAACACCCTCGGCGCGGACAAGCTGAGGAGCCGGTACCTGGACTGGAAGTGGAGCCAGGGCTCGGCCGACGACGGCCGCCAGATCGGCTTCCCGATCGACACCGGCCCCTGCGTCCACTACTACCGCCCCGACATCTTCGACAAGGCGGGCCTGCCCACCGAGCCCGAGGACGTGGCCGCACAGATGGGCACCTGGGACGACTACTTCGCCGCCGGTGAGCAGCTGGTGAAGAAGGCCAAGGGCTCCTACATGGTGAGTGACCCGCTGGCGGTCTTCGGCATGGCCGTGGGCCAGTCGACGAAACGCTACGTCGACAAGGACGGGCACTTCATCGGCGACCAGGAACACATCGTCCGCGCCTGGAACCTCGCGCTGGAATGCATGGACCGGGGCATCGACTCCCCCTTCAAGTCCGGCACCGTGGACATCAACGCGGCGCTGGAGGACGGCAAACTGCCGAGCCAGATCGGCGCCTCCTGGGTGGCCGGCGACTTCAAGTCGCAGCTGACGAAGTCCAAGGGCAAGTGGCGGGTCGCCGCGATGCCGGAGCGTCCGGCCAACGACGGCGGCTCCTTCCTCGGCATCACCAGGTACTGCCGTGAGCCCGAGCTCGCCTTCGAGATCATCACCTGGCTGCTCGGCCCGGAGAACCAGTCCCGCGGCTTCCTGGAGGCCTCCCTCTTCCCCTCCACCCCGGCCTCCTTCGCGTCGCCGGACCTTCGCACGCCGGACGAGTTCTTCGGCGGTCAGATCACCATGGACGTCTTCGGTCCGGCCGCCCAGCAGATCCCGGTCGCCTACAACAGCCCGTACGACGTGGCCCTCGTCCAGCCCATCAGGGACGAGCTGACCTCCGTCTACATCTCCGGCAAGAACCGCAAGCGGGCCTGGCGCGACGCCATGGCCCAGTGCCGACGTATCGCAGACCACCTGGGGGTGAGCTGAGCCATGGCCGATCTGAAGACCGCACCAGCCGCAGCGGCCGTGGACGCGCCCCGGCCGGCCGCCGCCGAGCCCCGGCCCAAGGGCGGCATCCGGCGCCACTGGCGCCTGTACGCCGCGATCTCGCCGTTCTATCTCCTCTTCCTCTGCTTCGGACTGATCCCGGTCGGCTTCTCGCTCTTCCTGGCCTTCCAGCGCTGGGACGGCCTGGGCGAGATGGAGTACGCGGGACTGTCGCAGTTCCGCTATCTGCTCACCGACACCCTGTTCTGGGACGCGGTGGGCAACACCCTGGTGATCTGGGCCATGGGCACCTTCCCGATGCTCTTCATCGCCCTGATCAGTGCCGTGATGCTGAACTCGGCGGTGCGGCTGAAGGGCGTCTACCGGTTCGCCTACTTCGTGCCGTCGGTCACCTCGGTGGTCGCCGTCGCGATCATCTTCGGCTCCATCTTCTCCACGAGCTTCGGCCTGATGAACGCCGCGCTCAGGGTCATCGGGGTCGGCGAGGTCGCCTGGCTGAACGAGCCGTGGGGCATCAAGGTCGCCGTCGCCGCGCTGATGACCTGGCAGTGGACCGGCTACAACGCGATCATCTATCTCGCCGGCCTGCAGACCATCCCCAGCGAGCTCTACGAGGCCGCGCGGGTCGACGGAGCCGGTCCGGTCAAGACCTTCTTCAAGATCACCGTTCCGATGATGCGCCCGGTCATCCTGTTCACCGTGGTGGTGTCCACGATCACCGGTCTGCAGTCCTTCTCCGAGTCCCAGGTGCTGCTCGGCGCCAACAACGGCGGCTCGACATTCTCAGGCGGTCCCGAGCACGCCGGCCAGACGGTGGTCCTCTACTTCTTCCAGCAGACCTTCGACAACAACGACTTCGGCTACGGAGCGGCCATCGCCTGGGCGATCTTCCTGATCGTGGCCGTCTTCTCCATCATCAACTGGCGCCTGGTCCAGCGCCGGGAAAGGGACTAGGTGGCCGCCGTGCCCAAGACCTTCATACCCAAGACCAAGGGTGCCCTGGCCCGCGGCGTCTCCCTGCACGCCGCGCTCATCGCGGGCGTGGTGCTGTCGGTCTTCCCGTTCTATCTGGCCGTCGTCATGGCCACCCGGACGACCAGCGAGATCTTCTCGTACCCCCCGAAGCTGCTGCCCGGCTCGCACTTCGGCGAGAACGTCAGGAACCTCCTCGACAACGTCGACTTCTTCGGGTCGATGCTGAACTCGCTGATCGTCGCGGTCAGCGTCACGGTGCTGGTGCTGTTCTTCGACTCGCTCGCGGCGTTCGTCTTCGCCAAGTTCGAGTTCCCGGGGCGCAAGGTGCTGTTCGGGCTGATGATGGCCATCTTCATGCTGCCCGCCCAGCTTGCCGCCATCCCGCAGTTCGTGATCATGTCGAAGCTGGGCTGGATCGGCTCGCTCACGGCGCTGATCGTCCCTGCGGCGGCCAACGCGTTCGGCATCTTCTGGATGCGCCAGTACATGAAGGGTGCCATCCACGACGAGCTGATGGACGCCTCCCGCCTCGACGGCTGCAGCTTCCTCCGCCAGTACTGGCATGTGGCGCTGCCCGTGGTCCGCCCGGGCCTGGCGTTCCTCGGCATCTTCACCTTCATGGGTCAGTGGAACGACTACGCCTGGCCCCTGATCGCCCTCACCGACCCGGACAACGTCACCCTCCAGGTGGCGCTGTCCCAGCTCAACGGCGTGCACAGCATGACGGACTACGGCATGGTCATGGCCGGCGCCCTCCTGGCCCTGATCCCGCTGCTCATCGTGTTCGTCTTCGGGGCCCGCCACTTCATCGCCGACCTGGCCAAGGGAGCCGTCCGCTGATGCACCGCCCGCCCCTGCCCGCCCGCCCCTGGGAGTCGCCGGAGCTCACCTCCTGGCGCCGGCTGCCGCTGCACGCGGTGGTCCGTACCGCCGCCGGCACCGGCAGGCTCCCGCTCGACGGCGACTGGCGCTTCCAGCTCCTGACGGCACCGGACGAGCCGCTCGCCGACCAGTGGGGGACCGCCCGGGTGCCCGGCTGCTGGACCATGCAGGGCACCGGCGACCTGCCGCACTACACCAATGCCACGATGCCGTGGCCGCACTTCCCCCCGGCATCACCGGCGGACAACCCGACCGGGGTGTACGAGCGGGAGGCCGAGATCCCCGCGGAGTGGGCGGGCAAGCGCATCGTGCTGCACGTCGGGGCCTTCGAGAGCGTGCTGCTCGCGGAGGCCGGCGGCCGGGCGGTGGGCATGGGCAAGGACTCGCATCTGGCGAGCGAGTTCGACATCACCGACGCCGTACGGCCGGGAGAGCGGACGACCGTACGGCTGACGGTGGTCAAGTGGTCCGACGCCTCGCACATCGAGGACCAGGACCAGTGGTGGCACGGGGGGATCACACGATCCGTGTACCTCTGTGCCACTGACCCGCTGTATCTGGCGGACGTGAGGATCACCGCGCCGGCGGACGGGCGGCTGCTCGCCGAGGTGCAGGTGCGGTCGGCGCCCGGCGCGCTGCCCGAGGGGTGGTACGTCACCGGGTTGCTGGAGGGCGTCGGTGAGCTGCGGCAGGACGAGGAGTACGCCGCCTGGTGCGCGGCCGAGCACCGTGTCTCCGACTTTCTCGGCGAGGCCCGGCTGCATGCGGTCGTGCCGGACGTACGGCAGTGGTCCGCGGAGACCCCGCAGCTGTACGGCTTCACGGTCCGGCTGCACCGCGCGGACGGCTCGGTGGCGGACACCTCCCACCACCGCGTGGGCTTCCGCGATGTGGCGATCCGCGGCCGGGACCTGCTGGTCAACGGCGAGCGGGTGTACATCCGCGGCGTCAACCGGCACGACTTCCACCCCCTGACCGGCCGCGTGGTGACGTACGACGACATGCGCGCCGATCTGGTGACCATGAAGCGCTTCGGCTTCAACGCGGTGCGCACCTCGCACTACCCCAACGACCCCGCCTTCCTCGACCTCTGCGACGAGCTCGGCCTGTACGTCGTCGACGAGGCCGACATCGAGAGCCACGACCACGCCCACGAGATCGCCGACGACCCGCGCTATCTGCCCGCGTTCACCGACCGCGTCTCGCGGATGGTGCTGCGCGACAAGAACCACCCGTCCGTCATCGTCTGGTCGCTCGGCAACGAGAGCGACTACGGAGCCAACCACGACGCCGCGGCCGGCTGGGTGCGCCGCCACGACCCGACGCGGCCCGTTCAGTACGAGGGCGCGCTGCACCGCGGCTGGACCCGGCAGGGGATCGTCACGGACATCGTCTGCCCGATGTACGCCTCCATCGACGAGATCACCGCGCACGCGAACTCCGGCGAGCAGACCAAGCCGCTCATCCTGTGCGAGTACTCGCACGCCATGGGCAACAGCAATGGCAGCCTCGCCGACTACTGGGCGGCGATCGAGTCCACTCCGGGCCTGCAGGGCGGTTTCATCTGGGAGTTCTGGGACCACGGCATCCTGCAGCGCCTGGCCGACGGCGGCCCGGCCGGGACGGCGGGCGCCGGGATGTACGGTGGCGGGATCGCCGGGCCCGGCCACCGTTGGGCGTACGGCGGCGACTTCGGCGACCAGCCGAACGACGGCGCCTTCATCGCCGACGGAGTCGTCTTCCCGGACCGCACACCGAAGCCCGTCATGTACGAGCACCGGGAGCTCGCCGCCCCCGTGCGGCTGACGTACGACGAGCAGGGGCTGCGGATCCACAACCGCCAGCACTTCCGCGACCTTTCGTGGCTGGCGGGGGAGTGGGTGCTGTCCGTCGACGGCGCCGACGAGGACTTCGCGCCGGTGCCGGTGCGGCTGCCGGAGCTTGCACCGGGTGCGAGTGCGCCCCTACAGCTGCCGCCGGAGGTGGTCGCCGGGCTGGAGCACGGGTCCCTGTCCGGCTCCGAGGAGGCGTGGCTGACGCTGCGGGTCACCACGGCGGGTCAGGAGGCGTGGGCCCCGGCCGGCTTCGAGGTCTGCACCCCGGGGGTCCGACTGCGCGAGACCGGTGGGGCGACCCCGATCGCCGGGGCCGCTCGGGGCAAGGGGCCGCTGGAGGTCGACGACGGCGGGCCGCAGGCCCACGCCGTCGAGGTCGACGACAGCGGGCTGCTCATCCACCCGGCGCTGTCCGCGCCGCCGGTGCTCTCCCTGTGGCGGGCGCCGACCGACAACGACGAGCTGGGCGGCCTCGGCGAACGGTGGCGGGCGTGGGGGCTCGACGCGCTGGTGCGCAGGCCGGTGTCGGTGGAACGGGACGGCGCCGGCCGGGTGACCGTACGGGCGGAGTACGACACGCCCGTGGGGCCGGTACGGCATCTGCAGGTGCTGCGTCCGCTGCCGGACGGCATCCTCGTCGAGGAGACCGCCGAGCTGCCGGCAGGGCTGGCCGATGTGCCGCGCGTCGGCACGGTCTTCGAGACGGCGGCCCGCCATGACCGGCTCGACTGGTACGGGCAGGGGCCCTGGGAGACCTATCCCGACCGGTGCGCGGGCGGGCAGGTGGGGCACCACCGGGCGGCCGTCGACGAGCTGTTCACCCCGTATCTGCGCCCGCAGGAGAGCGGCGGACGGCACGGGGTGCGCCGCTTCGGCCTCGACGGCAGGCTGCGTTTCACCCTCGACACCCCGCGCCAGGTCTCCGTCACCCGGTACCGCTCCGCGGATCTGGCCGCCGCCGCGCACCACGACGAGCTGGTCCCGCGCGACACCTGCGTGGTGCACATCGACGCCGTGCACCGCGGCGTCGGCACGGCCTCGTGCGGGCCCGACACCCTGCCGCGGTACCGCGTCGGCCCGGGCACGTACCGATGGTCCTGGACGCTTTCCGCCCACTAGACAAGGGAGCACCACGCGATGACCATGCAGCCCTGGTTCCCCGACGCCAAGTTCGGCATCTTCATCCACTGGGGCATCTACGCCGTCGACGGCGTCCAGGAGTCCTGGTCGTTCTTCGAGGGCGACGTGCCCCACGAGCAGTACATGGCACAGCTCGGCGGCTTCACCGCGAAGCACTACGACCCGCGGGCGTGGGCGGACCTCTTCGCCCGGGCCGGCGCCCGCTACGCGGTGCTGACCTCGCGCCACCACGACGGCGTCTCCCTCTGGGACACCGCCGAGGGCGACCTGAACGTCGTCCGGCACACCCCGGCCGGCCGCGACCTGATCGGCCCGTACGCGGACGCGATCCGGGAGAGGGGGCTGAAGGTCGGCCTCTACTACGCGCACAACGACTGGAACCATCCCGACTACGCCTCCACCCGCTACGAGGGCCGGCCGCCCGAGCAGGAGAACAACCCCTACGCCGAGGTGCCGAAGGAAGAGGAGGACCTGGCGGCCTGGGCACGCTATCTCGCCTACCGCGACGGGCAGGTGCGCGAGCTCGTCACCCGCTTCCGGCCCGACCTGCTGTGGTTCGACGGCGAATGGGAGCGCACCGAGGAGCAGTGGCGGATCCGCGAGCTGGCCGAGCTGATCCGGTCCGAGGTCCCGCGGTGCGTACTCAACGCGCGGATGCTGAGCGAGGGCGACTACGCCACCCCCGAGCAGGGGGTGCCGATCGAGCCGCCGGCCGGGCCGTGGGAGCTGTGCCTGACCTTCAACGACTCGTGGGGCTACCGGCACCACGACCACCACTACAAGTCGACGGCCCAGTTGATCCGGTACTTCGCGGAGACCATCGGCGGTGGCGGGAACCTCCTGTTGTCCGTGGGGCCGAAGGAGGACGGCACCATCCCGGCGGAACAGGTCGAGCGGCTGGAGGGCATGGGCGCCTGGATCTCCCGGCACGCCGATGCCGTCCACGGCACCTCCCGGGGCCTGCCCGCGGGCCACCACTACGGTCCCAGCACCCTGTCCGCCGACCGCCGCACCCTCTATCTGACGGTGTTCGACATCCCCCGCGGCCCCATCGGCGTACGGGGTCTGCGCACTCCGGTCCGCCGGGTCAGGGTGCTCGGCACCGGCACCGAACTCGGCCACCAGGTCATCGGCGGTCTCCACGAGGTCCCCGGCGTGCTGTGGATCGACGCTCCTGCGGCCGCGGATCTCGATGAGCACGCGACCGTGCTCGCCGTCGAACTGGACGGGGAGCTGGACCTGTACCGGGGCGCCGGACGCTTCTGACGGTCCCGCCACGCCGCACGCCGCCTCCTCACCACTTCACCTGACGGAGGGCGCGGGACCGTCCATGCGACGTGCACCTCCCTGACGATCCCGGAGCCATGACCCTGTGCACCTCGGCCGTGCGACGGCGACCCGTGGATCGACATCCGGTTCCCCACCGACCCGGTGTTCATGGACGTGACGGCCCGGCTCGAAACGCCGTGACATCCGCAGCCCGAAGTGCCCGAGGAGGACCGTCCCTTGAAGGCACTGGTCTGGATCCGCTGCCGCCGTCCCTGCGCGCGGTGTTCGGGCAGGGGCCTGCCCTGTCCGGCCGAGCGGGACCTGCTTGCCGTGGACGGGGCGGGCGAGGTCCGCGTAGGCGGCTTCCCGCGACCACGCCTGGCGCGACGCGGTCCAGTACGTCGCGATCGACATGTGCACGATCTTCAAGTCGGCGATCCGCCGGGTCCTGCCGCAGGCCACCCTGGTCGTGGACCACTTCCACCTGGTGCAGCTGGCGAACCAGACCCTCACCGAGGTCCGCCGCCGGGTCACCGTGACCCACCGCGGCCGGCGCGGCCGCAAGGGCAACCGCGAGTGGGAACTGCGTAACCGGCTCACCCGCTCCGCCGCCCGGATGCGCGGCGAGCACGTCGACGCTCTCCTCGACGAGCTGTCCAACCTGCCCAGGGTGATCGGCGCGCCGATCACCGTCGCGTCGAACGCCAAGGAAGACCTCCTGGACCTGCTTGCCACCGCCCGGACCCGCCCCGACCGGGAACAGGTCCGCGATCTGCTGTACCGGTTCTACCGCCGATGCGCCGACGCCGACCTTCCCGAACTGCAGCGCCTAGCCACAACCGTCGAGACATGGTGGCCAGAGATCCTTGCGTTCCTGCACACCGGGATCACCAACGCCGGCTCCGAAGGCACCAACCGGGTCATCAAGACAATCGCCCGCGACGCCTACGGCTTCCGCAACCCCGGCAACCAGCGCTTACGCACCCGCTGCGCGACCGCCCGTCGAGCCCGTGGACACCTCGATGCCCGCTAATTTCGTTGAGCCCGCACCCTGCAATCGTGTTGGCTAGCGGCACCGAACTGTCAGTACCGCAGGTGT
The DNA here is from genome assembly GCF_053594115.1 of Streptomyces sp. NPDC001970. Lineage (NCBI taxonomy): Bacteria > Bacillati > Actinomycetota > Actinomycetes > Kitasatosporales > Streptomycetaceae > Streptomyces > Streptomyces sp. NPDC001970. Next base: position 134,501 of record NZ_JBSFDW010000016.1, read on the forward strand.
CCGCTTGGCTGTAGCAGGGAGTTAAACGTGCAGGACATTGTTGTCGACCCCGTTGCCCACAATCGGGCAGCCTGGGACAAGTATGTCCAAGAGGGCAACGAGTGGTCGAGGCCGGTGAGTGCTGAGGATGTCGAGCGCGCCCGCATGGGCGACTGGTCGATTGTTCTCATCGGGCGTGAGCCAGTCGACCGCTCCTGGCTGCCGACGGACCTGACCGGCAAGGACGTGTTGTGCCTGGCCTCCGGCGGTGGCCAGCAGGGTCCGATCCTCGCCGCCGCAGGGGCGCGGGTCACCGTATTCGACAACTCACCCCGCCAGCTCGGCCAGGACCAGATGGTGGCGGCGCGCGACGGACTCGAGCTGCGCACCGTCCTAGGCGACATGCGCGACCTCAGCGCCTTCGGCGACGCAACATTCGACGTCGTATTCCATCCGGTCTCTAACCTATTCGTACCAGACTTGGCACCGGTGTGGCGTGAGTGCTTCCGCATCCTGCGACCGGGCGGAACTCTACTCGTGGGCTTCCTCAACCCTGATGTGTACTTGTTCGACCACGAGGCGCTCGACGAGCGCGGCGAGCTGATCGTCGTGCACAAACTGCCCTACAGCGATGTCACGCAGTACTCCGCCGAGGAACGCGCCACGAAGTTCGGCGCGGATGCCCCTCTTGAATACAGCCACACCCTCACCGACCAGATCGGCGGGCAACTCGCCGCGGGGTTCGTCCTCACCGGCTTCGCGGAAGCGCCGCACCAATCCAACGCATCCGCTCAATACATGTCGAACTATTTTGCGACGCTGGCGGTCAAGCCGGGCTGACCCAGCCGTGGGGCCGGCCGAGACGGCCGTGTCTCCGAATGGCCAAGTGGAGCGCTGTGCCAGCCCGACCCCCCTCATGGGGCGGCATCACGACCGTACGGAGGGGGCGCAGTCTCCGTCCATGCGGTCACGCAAATGTTCGCGTTGTCGCATAAAGAGGGCCGCCTCCGGAGGTCCGAACCAACAGCGATCAGAAAGCGAACGGCAACGCGAACAGCACAACCCGATCGCTCTCGACCTCGAATCCAAGTACGGGATGGCTGCCGTCGCCACCCTCGGCATCCATCAGCACCTGCTTCGCCAACCGCCGTCCGATCGCGGTGAGGAACCCGCAGAACAAGTCGAGGCGCTCCTGCCCCTGGAGTTCCCGCAGGTCGACATCAAAGTCGATCTCGTCCGCCGAGTAGAAGCGGAAGATCGCCAGCGCATCCTCAGCGAGCCAGACCCGCAGCTGCGGGCAATCAGCTTCAGCCGGGCGTGACAGCACTGTCTCCGCTCGAGGCACCGGGAGCACCGATTCCCCCTCGGAGTACTGGTGCTTCCATCCGCGCTCATCAATAAGGTCGAGGACAGCCTGCCAGTCCTCGACCGAGGCCCCAGGAACGAGCACGTCCGGCAGCGCGCCCATCAGATCGGGGTCGAAGAACCCTCTGACTTCATCCCACAGCAGGTCAGCCACTCCCCCATCCTGCACGGCGGCCCTTCCACACGGGTACCGGGTTTCCTATGCCCGGCTCCAGGTACACCCCTCGTTCCGTCCGGCCTCTCACAGCACCCCGGAAACCCCAGCTCAGAGGACGTACAGACCCACCCAGCAAGTCAGCACCAAGTCAGCACAGGGGCAGGAAGGAGGCTGATTCAGCCGGAGAAGACAGAAAGGGGCCAGACTCGAAGATCTGGCCCCTGACCTGGGGTTTCTCGCCCTGACCAGCCGCTTCAGGCGATCAAGGAATCAGGCACTACACGTTGAAGCGGAACGTCCAGTTCTTCGACCCGTCCCAGTTGACTGACCAGGTCATCAGGCCCTTCAGGGCACCGTTGCGGTGCCGCCAGGCCTGGGCCACCAGGGCAGGCGACCTATGGCCGCCGGCCGGCAGCTGGGCGGTCAGGGCCGGCGCCAGGGCGGCGCCGAACAGGCGCACCGTACGGCGGATCGCAGAGTTCATGGCACGCTCACCTTCGGGGCTGTGGGGGAGTGCCTGAAGGTTGGTGACGCGCGCCCATCACCGTAGAATGGTCCAGACCTATGGGTCAATAGGTCTGGACCATAACGGTGTTCAGAGGCGCACCCGCACTCCCCTCACGCGTAGAACGACGGCTTCTCCACCATCTCCACCTGCACGACCGCCCCCGTGCGCTGTGCCCGGACCGTCGCCGACGCCACCGCCGTGGCCGCGTAGCCGTCCCAGGCGGAGGGGCCGGTGGCCGTTCCGGCGGTGACGGAGTCCACCCAGGCCTGGATCTCCGTGTCGAACGCGGCCGAGAAGCGGTCGTCCCACTCCTGGTCGATCGCCGTGCCGATACGGGCGCTGCCGCGCAGTTGGACACGTGCCGGGTCGGGAAGGCGGATCAGGCCCGCCTCACCCACCGTCTCGCACTGGATGTCGTAGCCGTACTGGCAGTTGACGAACACCTCCAGGTCGATCCGCACCCCGCCGGCCGTCTCGAAGAGGAAGAACTGCGGGTCCTTCAGGTGCGGATGGCGCCTGCTGGTGGAGCGGGGCAGCACCACCTGTGTGGAGACGATCTCGTCGGACAGCAGCCAGCGAGCGGCGTCGATCTCGTGCACACCGGAGTCCAGGACGGCCATGTCCGTGGTGTAGGCCTCCGGGACCGCCCGGTTGCGGTGGGCGCAGTGCATCATCAGCGGGTGGCCGATGCCGCCGTCGTCGATGATGCGCTTCAGCTCCCGGTAACCCGCGTCGTAGCGGCGCATGAAGCCGACCTGCACCAGCCGCCGGCCGTGGGCCTGTTCGGCGGCCATGATGCGCAGGCAGTCCTCCGTGGTGGTGGCCAGCGGCTTCTCGCAGAACACCGGCTTGCCGGCGGCGATGGCGCCCAGCACGTGCTCCGCGTGGGTCGGGCCCCAGGAGGTGACCATGACGGCATCCACGTCATCGGCGCCGGTCAGCTCGGCGCCGTCGGCGGCGATACGCGCGCCGCCGGCCTCCGAGGCGGACTTCTCCGCGAGGGCGGTGTCGATATCGGTGACGACGCCGATCTCTGCGCCGCTGATGGTCCGGGTGATGCGTTCGATGTGCTCCCGGCCGATGGCGCCGGTGCCGATGACTCCGATACGTATCGTCATGCGGGGCGTGTCCTCCTTGTCCGGCTGATGGTCGAGGTCAGTGCACGGGGCGGCGAATGCCGCTCAGACCCACGCCGTTGAGGTACTCGCGAGTCCGCACCGCGATGGGCAGCGGCACCTCGGGCGCACAGGGGTAGAGGTCCTGCTCCACGATCACGAACAGCTCGGCCTCCAGCCCGGAGAGCGCCTCCACGATGTCCGCGGGGTTCGGCACACCCGCCGGCGGCTCGACGCAGACACCGCGCTTGACCGCCTCGCCGAAGGACAGGTCCTCAGCCGCGACCTGGGCCAGAATCGCCGGGTCCATCTGCTTGATGTGGACGTAGCCGATGCGCTCGCCGAAGCGGCGGATCAGGTCCACGTTGTCGCCGCCGCCGTAGGCGACATGGCCGGTGTCGAGGCACAGGTTGGCGTAGCGGGAGTCGGTGGCGTTCAGGAAGCGCTCGATCTCCGGCTGGGTCTGGACGTGGCTGTCCGCGTGCGGGTGGACGACCAGGCGCACGTCGTACTCGTCGAGCAGGATCCGGCCGAGACGGTTCGCGGCCTGCCCCACCGCGGCCCACTGCGCGGCGTCCAGCTCCGGCGGCTCGGTGAAGGCACCGGTCTTCTCGTCCCGGTACAGCGGCGGGATGAACACCAGGTGGTGCGCCCCGGCGGCGGCGGTCAGCGCGGCCACGCGTCGGGTGTGGGCGAGCATGTCGTCCCACTGCTCGGGCCGGTGCAGGGCGCCGAAGACGGTGCCGCCGGAGACCTTCAGACCGCGCGCGGTGAGCTCGTCGGCCAGGCGCTCCGGCTCGACCGGCAGATAGCCGTACGGGCCGAGCTCCAGCCAGCGGTAGCCGGCCTCGGCCAGCTCGTCGAGGAAGTGGGTGTACGGCACCTGCCGGTCGTCCTCGGCGAACCACACTCCCCAGGAGTCGGGCGCGGAGCCGAGGCAGAGGTTGCCGGCGGTCAGACGGGCGGCGGGGGTGGTCGTCATGGTGTGCGGCCTCTCGGGCTCAGGGGGTTGTCACGGCTCTCGGTGCGGTCGGTGCGGTGGTTCACAGATACGGCCGCTGGGCCCGCTTGGCGGTCTCGTACGACGCGTGCGCCTGCCGGGTGGAGTCGAGCTCCGCGACCTCGGCCACGGGCACGTCCCACCAGGCGGAGCTCGGCGGGCCGGGGCTGAGGTGGTCGGTGGTGACGTGCACGACGGTCGTCCGGTCGGCCTTCGCCTCCGCGAGGGCGCTGCGGAACTCCTCCACCGTGGCGGCTCGAAGCACCCGCGCGCCCAGGCTCGCCGCGTTGGCCGCCAGATCCACCGGCAGCGTTCCGCCGTCCAGGAGCCCGGACTTCTCGTCGCGGTAGCGGTAGCGGGTGCCGAAGCGCTGTGAGCCGAGGGAATCCGACAGCGCCCCGATCGAGGCGAAGCCGCCGTTGTCGACCAGCACCACCGTCAGCTTCAGTCCCTCGGAGACGGCGGTGACCAGCTCCTGGCACATCATCAGATACGAGCCGTCGCCGACCAGGACCACCACCTCGCGGTCGGGCGCGGCCAGCTTCGCCCCGACCCCGGCGGCGATCTCGTAACCCATGCAGGAGTAGGCGTACTCGACGTGGTATGCCTTCGGATCGCGGGCCCGCCACAGCGCCTGCAGATCGCCGGGCATCGAGCCGGCCGCGTTGATCACCACGTCCCGGTCGTCGAGCAGTTCGTTCAACGCGCCCAGCACCTCGGTCTGGGCGGGTAGCGGGCCGTGGTTCAGCCGGTAGGCGCGGTCGGTGGCCTGCCGCCAGTCCGCGGCCAGTTCCCGTACACGCGCCTGGTACGCCTCGCCGGTCCGCCACTGCGACAGCTCGCGGGTCAGGGCCTCCAACCCCGCCCGGGCGTCGGCGACCAGGGGCTCGGCGGAGTGCTTCACGGCGTCCAGCCGCGCCACGTTGAGGTTGATGAACCGCACCTGCGGATCGGCGAAGACCGTCCGGCTCGCGGTGGTGAAGTCGCTGTAGCGGGTGCCGATGCCGAGCACCACATCCGCCTCGGCAGCGAGGGCGTTGGCGGCGCTGGAGCCGGTGGCGCCGAGCCCGCCCACCGCGCATTCATGGTCCCAGGGGATCGCGCCCTTCCCGGCGTGCGTGTCGGCCACCGCAATGCCCGTCGCCGATGCGAACTCCCGCAGCTGCGGCCATGCCTCGGCGTACACCGCACCACCGCCGGCGACGATCAGCGGCCGTCGCGCCTGGCGGAGCAGCACCACCGCGCGCTCCAGCGCGTCGGGCTCGGGCAGCGGCCGGCCGACGTGCCAGACCCGGCGGCGGAAGAACTCCTCCGGCCAGTCGAATGCCTCCGCCTGCACGTCCTGCGGCAGGCACAACGTCACCGCCCCCGTCTCCACCGGGTCGGTGAGCACCCGCATCGCCGCGAGGGCAGCGGGGATCAGCTGCTCGGGGCGCTCGATCCGGTCGAAGTACTTGGACACGGCCCGCAGTGCGTCGTTCACCGATACGTCGCCCTGCCGGGGATCCTCCAGCTGCTGCAGCACCGGGTCGGCGACGCGGGTGGCGAAGGTGTCGCCGGGCAGCAGCAGGACGGGGAGCCGATTGGTGGTGGCCAGGGCGGCGCCGGTGACCATGTTGGTGGCGCCGGGGCCCACGGAGGAAGTGCAGGCGTAGGTCGCCAGGCGGTTGTTCATCTTGGCGTAGGCGGCGGCCGTGTGCACCATGGCCTGCTCGTTGCGGGCCAGGAAGTACGGCAGCTCGTCGGGGTACTGCAGGAGCGCCTGCCCGATACCGGCCACGTTGCCGTGGCCGAAGATCCCCCAGACGCCGTCGATCAGCCGCCGCTCGTGGCCGTCGCGCTCGCTGTACTGGTTCGCCAGGAAACGCACCAGCGCCTGGCCGGTGGTCAGTCTCATCGCGGCCCTCCAAAGGTCATCGCGCCCCTCCGAAGGGCAGCCGGGGATCGGTGGGCTGGTCGTCCCAGGTGGTGCGGATCCAGCCGTGCGCCGGGTCGTCGCAGATCAGCCAGGCGCGTTCGGGGCCAGGCCCCGCCATCACGTTGAGGTAGTACAGGTCGTAGCCGGGCACGGCCATGGACGGCCCGTGCCAGCCGTGCGGAATCAGCACCGAGTCGCCGCTGCGGACCTCCTCCAGGACGTCGATGGGGCGCTCGGGGGTGCCGTACACCCGTTGATAGGCCATGCCCCCGTCCGCCACCTCGAAGTAGTAGATCTCCTCGAGCTCGCTCTCCTCGCCCGGCCGCGCCTCGTCGTGCTTGTGCGGTGGATACGACGACCAGTTGCCTCCCGGCGTCAGCACCTCGCACACCAGCAGCCGGTCGGCGTCGAAGGTCTGCGGCAGGCAGTAGTTGTGCACCTGCCTGCTGCAGCTGCCTGCCCCGCGCAGCTCCACGGGCACCTCCTCCGCGGGTCCGTAACGCACCGGGAGGCGCCGCTCGCAGCGGGCGGACGGGAGTGCGAAACGGCCGCCGCTGCGGCTGGTCACGCGGGCCTCGCAGTCGCGGGGCAGGTAGAGGAAGTCGGTGGGTGCGCCGAACACGCCGTCGCGGCCCTTCAGTTCGTACGACGTGCCGTCGACGGTCACGGTGCAGCCGCCTGACAGGGGCAGCACCAGATGCTCCGCGTCGCCGGTGCCGAGGACGTGCTCCTGGCCCGGGGCCAGTTCAAGGATCCGCAGGCCCGAGTGGCCCCAGCCCGCCGACTCCGGTGTGATCACCGTCCGGTACGGCCCGGAGGCCGCCGTATCCGCTCGCAGATGTCTCTTGGTCACAGCAGTCCCACCGCCCTGTCCACCGCCCCCGCCACATCGCCGTCCGCCGGATACAGCAGCGAACGGCCCACGACCAGCCCCTGCACCCCGGGCAGCCGCAGCGCCCGCCGCCACTTGGTGAGCGCCTCCCGCTCCGCGGCCGCGTCGCCCGGATCGCCGCCGAGCAGCAGCACCGGCAGCGTGGTCGCTGCCAGGACCCGCTCCATGTCGTCGACCACCGGCAGCTTCAGCCACGTGTAGGCGCTGCGCCGGCCGAGTCCGGAGGCGACGGCCACCGAGCGGACGACCGCGTCGGGCGACAGGTCGTTGCGCACCCTGCCGTCCTCCCAGCGGGACAGGAACGGCTCCACCATGGCCAGCAGCCGCCGCTCGGCCAGCTCGTCGACCGCCCGGGCCGAATTCTGCAGGACGCCGGCGGTGGCCGGATCGTCGAGGGCGATGCGGGTGAGCATCTTGCCGCCGTCGAAGCGGAGCTCGGCGATGGTGTGCGCGTCGTAGCCGGTGAACCGGTCGTCGATCTCGAACACCGAACCGGCCAGCCCGCCCCGGTTCATCGACCCGACCACGCACTTGCCGTCCAGCACGCCGAGCAGCAGCAGGTCCTCCAGGATGTCGGCGGTGCCCAGCACCCCCGTCACCCCGGGCCGCTCCAGCGCGATGCACAGCCGCCGCAGCAGCTCGGCGCGGTCCGCCATCGCCAGCTTGTCGCCGCCCACCGCCGTCGCCCCGCGGGCCGGATGGTCGGCGGCGATGATCATCGCCCGTCCGGTGTCGCCCAGCGGCGACTTGGCACGTGTCCGGGCCGCGGCCGCAGCGGCCACCGCCTCCGGATCGCGCACCCGCAGCGAGGTCAGCTCCTGGATCCGCTCCGTCACCATGTGCCGGCCGCCTTCAGCCGCTCGGCCACCTCGGCCTCGGTGGGCATGGCGTCCGAGCAGGCCAGCTGTCCGGCCACATGGGCGCCGGCCGCATTGGCGAACGCGATGATACGGTCCAGTTCCCAGCCCGCCAGCAGGCCGTGCACCAGCGCGCCGCCGAACGCGTCGCCCGCGCCGAGGCCGTTGACCACCTCCACCGGCACCGGCGGCCGCTCCACCGCGGTGCCGTCCTGGTGCACGGCCAGCACACCGCGCGGGCCCTGCTTGACGACGGCCAGCTCCACGCCCGCGGCCAGCAGCGCTTGGGCCGCGGCATGCGGGTCGCGCTCGCCGGTGGCGACCTCGCATTCGTCGATGTTGCCGACGGCGACGGTCGCGTGCGCCAGGGCCTCCTCGTACCAGGTCCGGGCCGGAGTGCTCCAGAACATCGGGCGCCAGTCCAGGTCGAAGACCGTGTGCGCCTTCCGCCCGCGCGCCCGCAGGGCCGCCAGCGTGGCGGCTCGGCTCGGCTCCTCGCACAGCCCGGTGCCGGTCATCCAGAACACCGTTGCCGAGCGGACCGCGTCCAGGTCCAGCTCCTCGGGCGTGATGTCCAGATCCGGCGCCTTGGGGAAGCGGTAGAAGTACAACGGGAAGTGGTCCGGAGGGAAGATCTCGCAGAACGTCACCGGCGTCGGCAGCCCCGGGGAGACGCCCACATGGGCGGTGTCCACGCCGTAGCCCGTCAGCGCCGTGCGGATGAACGTGCCGAAGGGGTCGGCCCCCGTCTTCGTGACGACAGCGGCGGTGCGCCCGTAGCGGGCCGCCGCCACCGCGACGTTCGTCGGGCTGCCGCCGAGGTATTTGGCGAACGAGGTGACCTCCGCCAGACCCACACCGCTCTGCAGCGGGTAGATGTCCACGCCGCCCCGCCCCATCGTCAGCACATCCAGTGCCATGAATCCCTCCTGTCGCGCTCTACTAGAGCGCGCTAGATGCGAGTACGATGATCCCGTCGCGCCGGGATGTCAAGAGCGCGGGCGGCGGCCGGACGGGGGAGCACGCTTCCGCGCGGCCCCGCGGGTGAGCAGCCGCGAAGGAGCGCGTCGGCAGGACGGCGGGAGAGCGCGACAGGACAGGAGCGGAGCGTTGGCAGGAACCGACCAGAAGCGACCCACCATGGCGGACGTGGCCGCCCGGGCGGGCGTGTCGCGCGCCCTGGTCTCCCTGGTCTTCCGCAACCAGCCGGGCGCCAGCGAGCAGACCCGGCAGCGCGTCCTGAGGGCGGCCGACGAGCTGGGCTACCAGCCGGACAGCGCCGCCAGGCTGCTGGCCCGCGGCCGCAGCCGCACCATCGGCGTACTGCTGACCCTGCACCACCCCTTCCACGCCGACCTGGTCGAGGCGATCTATCCGGAGGCGGAGCGACTGGAGTACGACGTGCTGCTGTCGGCCCGCGCCCCCGGGCGCGACGAGCGCAGGGCGGCCGAGGCGCTGCTCAGCCACCGCTGCGAGGCGCTGATCCTGCTCGGGCCCGAATCGGACGCCGCCTACCTCGGCGAACTGGCGCGGCGCAGCTCCTCCCTGGTCGTGGTGGGCGCCGATGCGCCGGGCGGCGGCGCGGACAGCGTCCGTACGGCGGAGGGCAAGGGCGTACGCCAGGTCATCGACCACTTCGTCACCCTCGGCCACCGCCGTATCGCCCACATCGACGGCGGCCGGGGCGCCGGTTCCGCGGAGCGCCGCCGCGCCTACCGCGCCGCGATGCGCCGGCACGGCCTGGCGGACGAGATCCGGGTCATCCCCGGCGCGCACACCGAGGAAGCGGGCATCGCAGCCGGGCGGCTGCTGGCCAAGGAGGACGCCCGCCCCACCGCGGTCCTCGCGGCCAACGACCGCTGCGCCGTCGGCCTGCTGCACAGCCTTGCCGGGGCGGGGCTGGAGGTGCCGGGGGACATCTCGGTCGCGGGCTTCGACGACAGCCACCTCTCCCATCTGTCGCACATCGACCTGACCACGGTCCGCCAGGACGCCGCGGCCCAGGCCGCGCACGCGGTGCGCTTCGCGGTGGAGCGGCTGGAGGACGCGGAGCATGACGCGCGCGAACTGGTGCTGGAACCACGGCTGGTGGTGCGCGGGACGACGGGACCGCCGCCGGGGGCGTGAGGGACATCCTCCCGTCGGACGGCCAGGCCCGCGCCGGCCCACGGAGGCGGCCGGCCGGCGCGGGCGAAGCGGAATGCCTGCCGGTGGACCGGTGGATCGGGCCGGCAGGCGTCGCCGGTGCCCAGGCGCCGATGTACGCATGCGGCCCATGCATGCCGGACGCTCGACCAGCGGTTTCGGTATTCCCTCCCCCTCAACGGCGAACCGGCCCGCACAGCCGGCCGATTGAGGGAGGACCGTGCCTTGCACGTCGGACGGGGTCCAACCGTGTCCCGCTCGCCGGCGTGGCTGAGTGGACGGGGCACAAGTCCATCTACGTCACGTTCAGGACCCGACGTACCGGCACCTGGTGCCCGGCGCGATTCGGCAGGCCGTCAGGCTTCTGGACGCAGGCCCGGCGGGACTGGATGAACAGGCCTGGTTCGGCGAGGTGAAGGGCTGCGCAGGGCGCCCACGACCCGCTCCGGAACTCGCGCCCGTGGCGCTGAAAGCAACGGGACGCGCGCTGACCTTGGGGAGATGTCGAACGGAAGCGGTTCGGGTTCGACCGCCCATGAGGGCGTGGCCGCCGGGGAGGCGTGCGTACGGGACCTGACCCGAACCCTCAACGGCAGGGGATGACGATGACCTCGGGTACGTCCGTACCGGCGCTCAGGTCGTCTTCTCCGGGGCGATCTCCTCGATCAGCCCCTCGACGAGCGCCTTGATCTCGTCCCGGATCGGTCGTACGGCCTCGACGCCCTGGCCGGCCGGGTCGTCCAGCGCCCAGTCCAGGTAGCGCTTGCCGGGAAAGACCGGGCAGGTGTCGCCGCAGCCCATGGTGATGCACACGTCCGACTCCTTGACCGCGTCCACGGTCAGGATCTTCGGTGTCTCGGCGGAGATGTCGATGCCGACCTCACGCATGGCCTCGACGGCCGCCGGGTTGACCTGCTCGGCGGGGGCGGAACCTGCGGAGCGGACCTCGACGCGGTCCCCGGCCAGGTGGGTCAGCCACGCGGCGGCCATCTGGGAACGGCCGGCGTTGTGGACACAGACGAACAGAACGGAGGGCTTCTCGGCCATCGGAGGTCTCTCTTGTCTCGTGGAGAAGGTCGCACGACGAGCAGGCGCGCGCCCATGGCGTCAACGCCTGGTGGTGTCAGTCACCGCTGATGTGAGAGTATCAGTCCATGATGACGTCAGTCGACACTGAACTGATCCGCGTACTGGCCGACCCGCTCAGGCTCCAGATCGTCACGCTCCTCGCCCGCGAGACCCTGTGCACCACACACCTCGTGGAGGAGACCGGTGCCAAGCAGACGAATCTCTCCAACCACTTGAGGGTGCTCCGCGAGGCGGGCGTCGTCGAGACCGAGCCGTGCGGTCGTTTCACCTACTACAGGCTGCGGCCGGACGTCATCGAAGGGCTGGCCGGATCCTTCACCGATCTCGCCGCCACCGCCCGCTCCACCGCCGAAGCCGACCTCAAGCGCGCCTGCCCCTGAAACCGCTGCTGAACCGAGCCCCGTCCCCCGCGTCACCCCGCCTTACCGAGGAGACCTGTTGAGCACTGCCGAGGCCACCCCTGAGGCCACCCCCGAGGCCGGTGCGGAGTCCGGCACGCCGTCCGCAGGGCAGCAGCCCGCCCCGGGCGGGACGCCGCCCGGCGCACCCCTGGCCGGCCGGGCCGCTGCCGAACTGGTCGGCACCGCCGCCCTGGTCGCGGTCGTGGTGGGCTCCGGCATCCAGGCCACCCGGTTGACCCAGGACGTCGGCCTGCAGCTGCTGGCCAACTCGATCGCCACGGTCTTCGGGCTCGGCGTCCTGATCGCCCTGCTCGGCCCGGTCTCCGGCGCGCACTTCAACCCCGCGGTCACCTGCGCCGAGTGGTGGACCGCCCGCCGCGGCGGCGTGGGAGTCACCCTTCGCGAGACCGCCGTCTACGTCCCCGCTCAGGTGGTCGGCGCCATCGCGGGCGCCGTGCTGGCGGACGCGATGTTCGGCGAGCCGCTGGTGAAGTGGTCCACACACGACCGTTCCGCAGGCAACCTGCTGCTCGGCGAGGTCGTCGCCACCGCCGGCCTGATCCTGCTGATCTTCGGTCTCGCCCGCACCGACCGTCTCCGCTTCGCACCGGTCGCGGTCGCCTCGTACATCGGCGCCGCCTACTGGTTCACCTCCTCGACCTCCTTCGCCAACCCGGCGGTGAGCATCGGCCGGGCCTTCACCGACACCTTCGCGGGGATAGCCCCGGGCTCGCTGCCCGGCTTCATCGCGGCCCAGCTTCTGGGGGCTGTCGTCGGACTGGCGCTGGTGGCAGTCATCTTCATGCGGGACAAGACCGGCCCTGAGCGCGAGGCATGACCCACACGACTCGAGTGGTGGCGGTGGTGTTGGTCGGCGGCGGTCAGGCTGGACTCACCGCCGACTGCCGTCTTCGCCGTCCCGGGCCGTTTCCGAGCCGCGAAGCCGACACGGGAGGCGGCGCGTGAGCGGAGTCATCGGCTTGACAGGCACCTGGTCACGTCCGTTCTCTCCGTCTCAGTACAGCGTGTCGATGACCTGCCGCACCTGAACGGCCACCTTGTCGGGCAGCGGTGCGTAGTGCATGCCCGGAAGGACCTTCTGCCCCTCCTCGCTGGCCGTGTAAGCGAGGAAGGACTTCAATGCGGGAAGCATCTCGGGCTGGTTGCCCCCGTCGCAGACGACCTCGTAGGTGACCAGGACGATCGGGTAGGCGCCCTCGGCCTTCGTCGCGTAGTTGAACTTCAGCGTCAGGTCGTCGTCCTTGCCGACCACTTCGGCGCTGGCGATACCGGCCGACGCCGTTTCAGGGCTGGCCTCCACCGGCTGCGAGGCCCCAGTGTCGATCTTGACGGTGGGGATCTTCAGGCCGGCGGCGAAGGAGAGCTCGAAATAGCCGATCGCTCCCTCGCTGTTGCGCACACTGGTTGCCACCCCGTCGGAGCCGGCGGCCGAATGGCCGCCCTTGCCCTGCCAGTCCTTCTCCTTCGGGTACGGCCATTCCTCTGAGGCTGCACCGGAGAGATAGGCGTTGAGGTTCTGAGTCGTACCGGAGTCGTCGGACCGGTGGACCGCCTGAATCGCCAGCTCGGGGAGGTTCACGTCCGGGTTCAGTTTGCGGATCGCGGGATCGGCCCAGTTGGTGATCTCGGAATCGAAGATCTTCGCAAGCGTCTCGGCGTCGAGGACGAGGTTGTCCACGCCGCGGAGGTTGTAGCCGATGGCGATGGGACCGCCGACCATCGGCAGGTCGATCGCTCGCCCGCCCGGGCAGACGTTTTTCGACCGTTCGACGTCCTGGGGCTTCAGAGCGCTGTCGGTGCCGCTGAAAACTGTTGCCTGCCGCAAGAATTGGGCCACCCCGGCGCCAGAACCCACCGGGTTGTAAGCGATCTGTACCCCGGGGCAAGCCCGCTGGTACTCCTTGATCCAGTGCTCCATCGCGTTCTTCTGTGCCGTCGAACCGGAGCCGGGCAACTTGCCGTCCTCGGCGCAGGCGATCCGAGCCGGGGACGGCAGGGCGTCGGCACGATCATCCCCGTCCTGGGAGTCGCGGGACTGACCGATCGCGATGATCGCTGCGCCGGTCACCGCGAACGCGGTCGCGGCCACCGCCGCCCCGACGGGAAGGAAACGTCTGCGGCCCTTGCGCCGATGCTGCACTCTGCTCTCCCGGTCTTCTGCGCGGCATGCAAAGGCGCATGCCGAGGCGTCGGCCCGTGAGGCATGGCGGCACCTCCTCGCCAGACATATAGATGATCAGCGATATTCCGGATACAGGGGCGAAGTCTGTGCGAACAGTTGGTGTCGTATCACCGTCCTTGTGGTGGCGATTGCGGGCCAGGACGCGAGACGCCGTGGGAGGAACGGCCCGGGTGGATCGACGAACCCCGCTCAGTGGGGAGTGCGCGCAAGTGTTCCCCTCTTGCGGTCGGCAGGCGCAGCCCGAACTGGCCGGCCCGACGATCGGGACGGATCCCGGATCCCGGACCCTGAGTGCGGAGCGGGTGCGGTGAGGGTGGCGTCAGGTGCTGTAGTGACGCAGCATCTGGCCCATCGCGGCCGGGACGGAAGGCTCGACGCGGTAGTACACCCAGGTGCCCCGCCGCTCCGACGTGAGCAGACCCGCCTCCTTCAGCTTCTTCAGGTGGTGGGACACGGTGGGCTGGGAGACGCCGACATCGGAGATGTCGCAGACGCACGCCTCGCCGCCCTCGTGCGCGGCGACGAGAGAGAACAGGCGCAGCCTGACCGGGTCGCCCAGCGCCTTGAACATCGCGGCTGTGCGCACGGCCTCCTCCGCCGTCAGAGGGCGTTCGGCCAGCGGCGGGCAGCAGGGCGTACCGGCCTCGGGGGCCTCCGGGGCCTCGGGCTCCAGCAGCGGCAACGCCTCGATATTCGACATACATCTATGTTGACACACGTCGATTCAAGCTCGCGGTGCGGTGCGCCAGGAGATTGATTCGATGTGTGTCTATGTTGACGGCCGTCGAAGCAGCTGCCATGCTGTCGGCGCATGCCATCGACAGACATCGAAACAACGAGGAGTCGTCGTGACCACGCCCGCCACCACCGAACTGCCCGTCGTCGTCATCGGAGCCGGCCCCATCGGCCTTGCCGCCGCTGCCCACCTGATCGACCGCGGCCTCGAACCTCTGGTCCTGGAGGCCGGACCGGTCGCCGGCAGTGCTGTGCGCGAGTGGTCGCACGTCCGGCTGTTCTCCACCTGGGCGGAGCTGGTGGACCCGGGCGCCGAAAAGCTGCTCGCCCCCACGGGATGGGCCAGACCCGACGGAGCGGCGTACCCGACCGGCGGTGACTGGGCGGAGCGCTATCTCCAGCCGCTGGCCGACGTTCTCGGTGAACGCGTCCGCTACGGCACCAAGGCAACCGGCATTGCCCGCGCCGGCCGCGACCGCGTCGTCGACTCCGGCCGCGACGAGCAGCCGTTCACCGTCCACATCCTCGGTGCGGACGGACGCGAAGACCGGATCACCGCCCGGGCAGTGATCGACGCGTCCGGCACCTGGACCACTCCGAGCCCGCTCGGCGGGGACGGCCTGCCCGCGCTCGGCGAGAAGGCCGCGGCCGACCGGATCTCGTATCGCGTCCCGGACCTGCGCGAGGCGGCGGTACGGGCACGGTACGCGGGGAAGCGCACCGCCGTCGTCGGCTCCGGAGCCTCCGCCTTCACCGCGCTGGCCACTCTCGCCGACCTCGCGAAGGACGAGCCCGGCACGCATGCGGTGTGGATTCTGCGCCGCGGTATCAACGGCAGCACCTACGGCGGCGGCGAAGCCGACCAGCTCCCGGCGCGCGGAGCTCTCGGCCTCGCGGCAAAGGCGGCGGTCGACGCCGGGCATGCAAGCGCGGTCACAGGATTCCGGACCGAGAGCGTCGAACGCGACGGGGACGGGCGCCTGGTACTGGTCGCGGAGGACGGCCGCCGCAGCGACCCGGTCGACGAGGCCATCGTTCTGACCGGGTTCCGCCCCGACCTGTCGTACCTGTCCGAGGTCCGCCTCGGCCTGGACGAGCGCCTCCAGGCGCCGGTCGGGCTGGCCCCGCTGATCGACCCCAATGTCCACTCGTGCGGCACCGTCTACCCGCACGGCGTGACCGAGCTGTCCCACCCGGAGAAGGACATCCATCTCGTCGGTATGAAGTCCTACGGCCGTGCCCCGACCTTCCTGGCCATGACGGGCTACGAGCAGGTCCGCTCCGTTGCCGCCGCGCTGGCAGGTGACCAGGAGGCCGCCGAGCGCGTGGAGTTGACCCTTCCCGAGACAGGCGTATGCGGCGGCGCGGGCCTGTTCGACGAGCCCGAAGCCGGCCCGGCCGGTGAAGGCGGCTGCTGCGCCACCCCGGCCACTCTCCGGATCGGCGTTGGTGTCCCCGTCACTTCCGGTGGCTGCTGACCTGACCACTGCGACGAACGTCGACGCCCGCGTCGACGTCCGCGCAGACGCCCGCGAGGCCACGGTCGATACCGGGGACGGTCGCGGCCTCGCGCCGTACGCCGCGTGCTGTGCCTGCCCAGTCTGGCCGTCATCCTCGCGGCCCGCACCCTCCCAACGGCACATGTTCGCGCCTTGTGAGCACGGTCCGGGCGTCAGGGTCGGCCGCGCCCGTCTGCGACACAAAGTCGATCTCCTGTTCCGACGATTCCCACCTCAGCAGCCCTTGCGGCGCCGGAGAGGCGGCATGGGGCTGCCACGCTGCAGCGGCGCGGTTGTCGACCGGAGTTTCGTCGGGGTCGGGTGGAAGCGGTCAGCCGCCCACCGGGTCCACCGCGTTGCGCCAGAGCTTGACGTCCACCGTGATGTGGTCCGTCGTGTCCGGCGAGGGGGCCGTGCCACGGAAGGTGATGAGGCCCACGTGACCGGTTCCGCCGGTCAGGCACAGCCGGTCGCCGACAGCGAGGTCTCTCACCCAGACGTACTTCTCGCTTCCGGTCTGTGCGAGGCACGAATCCAGCGTCCCCGGGGCGCGGGGCGCCAGTCGGGTCAGCTGACTTTGGCTGGTGGAGCCGGAGGCCACGACGGCACCGGAGGAGTACACGGCGTACGTGAAGTCCTCGGTGCTGGTGCCCGTGTCGGCCTTGGACCGTACGGGGCGATCGTCCAGGTACAGGTCGTGCTCGGCCGTCATGCGAATGCCGGGGTAGGTGACGGCGGTCGGCTGAGGGGCGGCCGTCGCGGTCGGCTTGTGGGAAGCAGCCGGCGCCTGGGGCGCGGCCGGTTCGCCGGAGGCGGGAGGCGTGGTGCGGGCCGGGGATGAGGAAGGAGACTCCTTCTCCTTCGGCTTGAGCTCCTTCGACGGCGATGCGGACGGCTGACCGGAACCGGTCGGGTGCTGCTCCGCCGCAGGGCTCGAGGACTGTCCCGCCTGTCCATTCGCGCCATCCGCCCGCTCGCCGGGCCGCAGGACGCCGGACAGGAGCAGGGCCCCGGTCACCGTGGCCGCGGTCAGGACGACCGACCCGCCCACGACCACCCCCCACCGCTTGGTACGGCGCCGAGGCGCGGGTTCCCCATGGGCGGGACCGGTCGGCGCGGAGTACAGCGCGCCGCCTGCGCCCACGCCCGTACCGGGGGCACCAGGAGCGGCCGCACCGGGTGCGGCCGGGCCGGGAACGGCCGGTCCTGCGAACCCGCCGCCGGGGGATCCGGCGGCGCCCGGCGCCGCGGCACCGGGGATGGACGGTGGACCGAACTCGCCGCCGGATACGCCCGGCCAGAGGGACGCGCCTTCCTGATGCGAGGGGCTCTGCCGGGGGATGCGCAGGGCCATCGTGTCCGCCCGGGACGGCTTCGGCTGCGGCTGCGGTTGCAGCTCGCGTACCGCGTGCTGGGCGAGTTGCCCCGCCACCGACGCCGGCAGCCAGCTCTCGGAGCGCCGCAGACCCCCCTCCGGGTCGGCGGCGGCGCACAGACGTATGACGTCGGCCGCAGTCAACCGCCGCGCCGGATCCTTGTGCAGGCAGCCGACCACCAACTCGGCCAGGTAGCCGGGAAGTTCGCCGAGCTGCGGCTCCTCGTGCACGATCCGGTAAAGCACCCCGTGCGAGGGCCCGTCGCCGAAGGCGCCCGCGCCGGTTGCGGCAAAGGCGGTGATCTGGCCGAGCGCGAACACATCCGCCGCGCCCGTGATCTCCCCGCCGAGTGCCTGCTCGGGCGCCATGAAGGCAGGTGTCCCGATGGCGGAACCACTCTGAGTGAGGGCGGTGGCGTCCACGGCGCGCGCCACCCCGAAGTCGATGACGCGGGGCCCGTCGACAGCGAGCAGCACGTTCGACGGTTTGAGGTCGCGGTGCACGATCCCGGCACGGTGGATGTCCTGGAGCGCCTCGGCCACACCCGCTGTCAGCAGCAGCACCGTCTCCTTGGGCAGGGGCCCGTGCTCCTTGACGGCCTCCGCGAGGGAAGGACCGGGAACGTACGCCGTGGCGAGCCAGGGCATGGGCCCCTCGGTGTCGCTGTCGAGCACCGGCGCGGTGCACACGCCGTGGACGCGGCGGGCGTTGGCGACTTCCTGGCGGAAGCGGCTGCGGAAGTCGGTGTCGTCGGCGAGTTCGGGGCGGATCACCTTCACGGCGACAGGCCGTCCGCCGGGCGTGTGCGAGAGATAGACGCGCCCCATCCCCCCGGCTCCGAGCCGCGCCACCAAGCGGTACTCCCCGACGGTGCGCGGATCGTCGTCCTGAAGCGGCTGGAACATCCCCGCACCCGTTTGCATGTTCTGGACCCCCGTAGCGCTCTGCTGCCTGTCGCACAACCGGTCCGAACACTATCGGTGCTCATCTGACTGCGGTGACCGAGGGCAGCCGGACCCGCGGCCGGACGCCCGGGCATCCCGTTTGCCGGCATGCCGTCGCTGCACGTCCTGTTCGCGTCCCGGCTGCCGTTCCTGTGGCCGTCGGCCGAGGCCACCGGAAAGAACGCCACGCGCCCTGGAATCCCGGCGGCGAATCCCGGCGGCGTGTCGGCGGCGTCGGTCGCGGTTCTCCTCCGTCTCGTCCGGCAACGCCTGGCGTCCACGCCGCACCACTTTTTCAGCCCGTGGAAGCGCCCGCGCATGGGGCCGGGACCCCGCATCGGGTCCCGGGTCGCTGTCGTCAGGCGTCCCCGTACGCCTGCATGATCGGGGCCGTGAGGGCCGCGGGGCCGTGCCCGGCGGCCCTCACGCCACGGGGCGTACCTGATAGCGGTCCGACCGCCAGGCAGCGGCGGTGAGCCGAGGCGCCGCATCCCCTCGTCGGGGGCGCAGTTCGGAAGGGCGCCGTCGCCGGAGACCCCGACTCGTGCACCCGTGCCCGGATCAGGTGGGTGTAGGGCGCCGCCATGAGCACCCCGAGCCCGAAGGTGAAGGCCGGCAGGTCCCGCACGGTGATCGTGCGGTATGCCGGAACCGCAGCGCTCCGCGCTCGCAGCGTCCGGCGCACGACAGGACGGCGCCGACCGGGGTCGGCGCCCGCGCCCGTCCCTGTTCTCGGACAAGGGTCAGCACAGCCACGTCGTAGCGCTCGGTGACCGGCGCGGGCCCGGTGAGCGATTCGGCCCGGGCGGCCGCTGCCAGCCGCTGAAGGCCCTCGTGGAACTGGTCGCTGGTGAGGTGGGTGAACTTCGACTGCGGACGAGTGGCCATGCGGGCGTGGTACTCGCGCAGGCTGGTGGTGACCGGCTGGGCGAAGGACGTGACCTCCTGCACGGTGAAGCCGGCGGCAGCGAAGTCGCCGATCACCTCCTGCTCGCCCGGAAACCGTCGCTCGTCAACCGTCCGCAGGTGCGGCCAGTAGTCGTAGACCGCAGCGTCCAGCCTCTCTCTGAACGTGGTCCGGACGACCACCGCCCCGCCGGGGCGGAGTACACGGGCCAGTTCGCGGGCCGCCGTGGTCCGGTCCGGGATGTGGTGGATCACGCGGGACAGAAGGGCCAGGTCGAAGGCGTCCGTGGCGGCGGGTACGGCTTCTGCCGACCCGGACACGTAATGCACGGCGGGATGGGCATGGTGACGCCGGGCTTCGGCCAGCATCGGCTCGGAGGTGTCCACGGCGAGCACACTGGAGGCTTCGAGCCAGCGGGCCATCGCGGCGGAGAACATGCCGGTCCCTGCGCCGATCTCGACGATGGCGGGTGACGGGCGGCGCAGGTGGGAACCGATCAGCCCGACCCAGGCGCGGAGTGAGTCCTCCGGCATCTCGTTGCCGCGCTCGTAGGCGCCGGCCAGTCGCTCGTCGTCGTGGGCACGGGTCATGCGGACCGATCCTGCCGAAGCGGGAACGCCCGTACAAGACGGCAACCAGATCGCTTCGGGGCACACCGTCAGGTCGCTTCGGGGCACACGGTGGTACCCCTCGGCGGACAGGAGCAGCGAGCCAGGACGCTGGGACTGCACGCTCCTATGCTGCTCCCTTGGCCGAGGAACATTTCACGGACGGAAAACTGTCCGGTGAGGGCGACGCGACTATGCGGACGGCCGGCGGACCGGTCCGTGGACGTTCTACTTCCGAAACGGCCGGGTGAAGGCGAAGGGCGTCTGCAAAGACGGTGAGCTCGACGGCGAATGGGTGTGGTATCGCGAAGGAGGCGGCCTGTTGCAACAGGGTGCCTTCATGGACGGCCGGCAGCACGGGCTGTGGCGCCGTTGGCACGACAACGGCAACGTGCTGGACGAAGGGACGTACGAGCGGGGCAAGAAGGCCGGCGAGTGGGTGACCTACGGCAGGGACGGCAAGGAGTCCCAGCGGACACACCACCGCTGACCTCGTCAGGGCTGCACCGCAGAGGAGCAGCAGGACGACGGCATCCACTGAGGCGCCCTGATGCCGCCGCCGAGGGGCTGAGGTCAGTGGGGCGGCGCGAGGCCGGAGGAGCCGGAGGGGCCGGCGCGCACCCGGACCTCGCGGCTGCCGCCCATCAGCGAACCGGCGTACGACGGGCGGCCCGTGAGCCACGGGGGAGACGACCGGGGCAGTCGCCGAAGTGGACCGACCTCCTCCTCAAGGGGGTTGCCCGTTCACCCGGAAAAAATAATTGACGGAGGGGCTGAACCTCGCAGCCGGATTTCACGTCTGACGAATTGGCGAGAGGAATGCGCAGCCGATTGTTCAGTCCTGCACCACTCCTGTCCGCGTGAGAATCTTTGACGCGGCCGGGCAATTTCCCTTAACGTCTCCAACGCCCCTTCCTGCCAGGCAAGTTGGGCTTGGCGTATGCATGAACGCGTATGTATGTGCGCGTACGTGCAGGCGCACGTGAATGTGTACGTGCCTGCGTGCGCGTTGCGTGCTCCGGGCCCTTTCATGCCTGTCGGAGTGGATTCCCGCAGAAGTGGAGACAACCCCCCATGCAATTGTCCTTTTCCCGTCGTCGTGTGAGGCGGATAGCCGCCGCCGCTCTGGCGTCGAGCGCGGCCGTCACCATGGTCGCGGCGGCCGCCCCCGCGGCTCAGGCCGACGAGGAGCGGAGCTCGAGGCCGGGCGTGCGCATCATCGGCGGCACGGACGTGTCCAACGACGCGTACCCCTTCATGGCGGCCCTGCTCACCAAGGGCCCCGGTAACGCCCTCAAGCGCCAGTTCTGCGGTGGCAGCCTGATCAGCCAGGACGTCGTCATGACTGCCGCACACTGTGTCGTGGGCATGGAGGCGAAGGACCTACAGGTCGTCGTCGGCCGTACGGTGCTGTCCAACGCGCAGCATGGCCAGATCCGCAACGCCCGGCCGTCTCTGGGGGAGGGCGACCCCGGCGGCATCGTCGTGCACCCCCGCTACACCAAGGGCAACGAGGCCTACGACCTGGCGTTCGTCGAACTCGCCAGACGGGTCACGGGCGTTGCCCCCGTCAAGCTGCCCACCCCGGGCACGGACGCGCTGATCCGCCCCGGCGCGAAGGCCGTGGTGACCGGGTGGGGCAACACCGACACCGACATGCCCCACACCCCCGACCGGCTGCGCAAGGTCAAGGTGCCGTTGGTCTCGCACGACGAGTGCAAGGTCAGCTACAACAGCTACAACTCCAAGGTCAACATCTGCGCCGGAGTCGAGGGGAAGGACTCCTGCCAGGGCGACAGCGGCGGCCCGCTCTTCCGCGAAGTCCCCGGACGCCGGCAGCCCATCCAGATCGGCATCGTCTCCTACGGTGACGGCTGCGCCGCCCAGGGCGCCCCGGGCGTGTACACCTCCCTCAGCTCGTCGAAGCTGTGGAACACGCTGTCCGAGTCCTCCGAGGGCAAGCGCGTGAAGGAGAAGCTCGGCCGCGGCCGCTGACCCGACCGGCTTCCACGGATCGGAACTTCCGCTCCGCTCCGTGCGACGGCCTCGGCCACGTCACCGCACCTCGCTGCCGTGGCCGAGGCTCCGCAGGCGGAACCTGCTTCCAGCGCGACGCGGTGGCGACGCGGTGAGGATCTGGCCCTGACGTCGGCCCCCTCCGGGAGGGAGCCGTGCGACGTGCGGTGGCCCCGCAGCCGCGCGGACGAGAGCCCCGCCCCCTTCGTGCACGCTCGTCCAGCCACTGGGGCGCGGGGCCGCCGGGGCGGCGGGCCCCCGCGTTCGGCCTGCGCCGACCCCTCTCGATCTCCGACGGCTGCTGAGCCGCCGTGCAGTCGGCAGTCCCTGCCTCCCGTTCCGGCTGATCGTGCGGCGAATACAAGCTGCCATTCAGCTCGCCGTCATCACTCGGCCATGGCAGGTCATGAGCGTTCGGTCGTACAGAGCGACCGCTAGGAGAGTGCACATGAGTACGGCTGGGGATCAGAACCGACTGGACAGACGCGCGTTGCTGCAGGCCGCGGTCGTCATACCGGCGGCCGGTGCGGCGACTGCGGCCTTCGAAGCGGCCCCGGCCCGGGCCGCAGAGGCGGCCCGAGGGGGCCGCGGGTTCGACACGGTGAGCCCGCGCTTCGCGCTCGCCGTCCTGCCCGACACGCAGTATCTCTTCGACGCCGACAGCTCCGACCCCGAGCCGCTGCGTGCGACGTTCCGGTATCTCACCGCCGAGCGGGACGAGGCGAACATCGCCTTCATGACGCACCTGGGTGATGTCACCGAGCACGGCACCGAGCAGGAGATCGAGCTCGCCGCCGACACCTTCCGCACCCTCCACGGTGCCGTCCCGTACAGCGTCCTGGCGGGCAACCACGACATCCGCTCCTCGACGGACGACCAGCGCGGCGACTCCGCCTACCTCCAGGCCTTCGGGCCGAAGCGCTACGCCTCCATGCCGACCTTCCGGGGCGCCTCGCCCGACGGCTACAACAGCTACCACGTACTGCGCGCTGCCGGCCGCGACTGGCTGATCCTCGCCCTCGACTGGAGGGTGTCGGACAAGGGAATGCGATGGGCACAGGGGGTGCTCGACGCGCACCCGACCCTGCCGGCGATCCTGACCACGCATGACATCGCCTGGTCGGACGACGACGGCACGGCGCAGCTGTCCGACAACGGCCGACGTCTGTGGGACGGGCTCATCCGCGGCAACGACCAGATCTTCCTCGCACTGGGCGGCCACTACTGGCCGCCCGGTCGCACTGTTCTGACCAATGACGCCGACAACGATGTCCACGTCCACATCACCAACTATCAGGACCGTTACTACGGCGGCGCCGGCATGATCCGCCTCTACGGCTTCGACCTGGTCCGCAAGGTCATCGACGTGGAGACCTTCTCGCCGTGGTTCCTGGACCGCGCCCCGGAGAAGCGGGCACCACTGGCTGCGGAGACCATCGAACTGACCGGGCCCACCGACCGGTTCAGCATGAGCATCGACTTCGAGGACCGCTTCAAGGGCTTCGCGCCGGTCGTACAGCCGGCACCGCGTCCCGCCTCCGCGGTGATGCCGCGTGGCACGGTCGCGTACTGGCGCTTCGACTCTTCCGGGATCCCCGCGGCGGGCACGCCGGGTGCCCCCGTGGCCGACGGCGTGGTGGCGCGTGACCTCAGCGGCAACGGCAACGATCTGTCCGTGAGCCGCCTGCACTCCAGCGGGGCGGACGCGCTCACCTGGTCGCAGGACCACCATCCCGGCCAGCCTGCACACGCCAGCCTTCGCTTCGACGGAGGCAAGAGCCCGGACCGCGGGGCGGTACTGAGGACCGGTCCCGGCGCCGCCCTCAACAGTGAGAAGTTCCCCCACGGCTACACCATCGAGACCTTCGTCAGGCTGCCGGAGCCCTTCGAGGGCGACCACAACTGGATGGGCATTCTGAGCTGGGAGGGGCGCAACGGCGACGCCGGCAAGACCACCGGCTGGTCGCCTCTGGAGCCGACCTGCAGCCTCAACCTGTCGCCGGAACGGTTCCTCCAGTTCGTCGTCTATCCGCACCGGCAGGACGCCGATCCGACGTCGTGGAGCCATGCCGTGCCGGTCGGCCGCTGGATGCACATCGCCGTCGTCAACGACGGGCGCCGGACGGTCATGTACGTGGACGGCTCGAAGATCGCCCGTAATCCGACGCAGCTGTCGACCGGCATCGCCACGCTCGGCAAGCCGTTCGTCATCGGCGCCACGCAGTTCGACGAACGATTCGGGCAGGGCTTCTACGGCTGGATCGGCGACACCCGCATCGTCAACCGTGCCCTGTCGCCGAGGCACTTCCTCACGCCCTTCGAGTGAGCCGCCCGGGCTTCGGCGCTGTGACCCGGTGAACGCTGCCCTGGAACTGCCCGGGAACTGCCCGGGACCGGGCGCTGTCCCGCTCCGCCGTATGGCGGGGCAGCGCCCGTCTCGCCCCTGCTCGCCCCCCCGCGCGGGCCGGGGCCGCCGGGGGCACAAGCCGTCGGCGCGTCTGCGCCGCATCCGGAACAGGGGCCCGGTCCGCCGCGCCCGTCGGTCACAGGAACTTCACTGTGTGCGGCGGTGCGAAGAGGTGGTGGGCGCGATGCTCGCACGCGGCTTCTGCCACTCCCGGCCGCGGGCGCGACCCGGCCCGTTCGGCCAGGTTGTCCTGGTGTTCCGTGCACCGTGGG
Source organism: Streptomyces sp. NPDC001970 (assembly GCF_053594115.1). Classification (NCBI taxonomy): domain Bacteria; kingdom Bacillati; phylum Actinomycetota; class Actinomycetes; order Kitasatosporales; family Streptomycetaceae; genus Streptomyces; species Streptomyces sp. NPDC001970. The sequence goes on from NZ_JBSFDW010000016.1 coordinate 158,894, forward strand.
CAGCCCGGATCCGGGTCCGGCAGGAGGTCTCGGTGGGCGGATGCGACATGGCGGGCGAGGCGGATCTGCGCCCCCACCGCGCTGTCGAAGGGATCCCGGTCCACTCCGCGTTCCCCGGTGAGCCAGAGTTCGTCCGTGACGGCCCGGATCTCCTTCATCGCCTTGTAGAGGCGGACACAGTCGGTACAGGTGAACATCCAGGCCGGGGGCAGCGGCCACTGGCCGGCGGAGCTGATGTCGTCGGCGTCGCTCATGCGCGTCACCGTAGTGGCCGCGCGTGGTGCGGACAGCCGATCGACCGGACTTGTCCCTTCGGGCGGACGTACGGCCCGTGCGGGGCCGGGCACGGCTCACGACGCGCGCCAGCCGCTCCAGCGCAGGACCGAGACCTCGACCACCGGCCCGACGGGTGGCCCGTCGGCGTACTGCTGGTACTTCGCCCCGAGCAGCTCGATGCAGCGGGCGGCCTCGGGTGACCGGTCCCGTGCCGGGAGCACTCGGGCTTCACCGTCGACCCGGACCCACCACAGGCGGTCCCAGTCCTCTTCGTAGTGGTCGGTGAGCAGGCACACCGACGGGTTGGCGGCGATGTTGGCCAGGCGTCTGAGCCGCGTCGTCCGTTTCGGCTTGCGGTCCACTGCCAGCCACACCGTGTCGCCGTCCACGGCGAACACCACCGGCACCAGGTGCGGGCGGGCCGCCGTGTCGGCCGTCGCGAGGTGGGCGACGCGGGCTGCGGCGAACCGCTTCCGTGCCTCGGCGCTCGTCAGAGCGGGCATCGCACCCCTTTCGGGCAGCCACGGCGGTCAAAGCAGTCAAGGCGGTCAACGTCGTCAATGCGACGAGCGCATCGGTTCTCCGACGGCTCCGCGGTACCGGGCCGCGACTTCGGCCGTCCGGTGCCCTTACTCCAGGGTCTCCCGTTCCGGCACCGCCGGCACGTGGAGTGAAGCCCCCGCCGGCGCGGCGCGTCATGGATCCGGCAGTGGCACTCGACATCACCTCGGTTCTCCAGGACGCGGCAGGGCGAACGCCGGCGGCAGGCCAGGCGACGGTGGCGCCGGGCGACGGGCGCATCGCGGGGACCTCCACCGGTGAGGGCGACACTCAGCGGGCCGCCTGGTTCGCCGGTTACACGGAGCAAGTGTCCACAGCCGTGACCATGTTCCGCTCCAAGCCCGGCCGTCCCCTTCTGCCCACGGACGGCACGGGCGGAGACGGCTCGGTGCACGGCAGCGCCTTCCCGGCAGATCTGGGCGGACTGCACGGCGGGGTTTCCCTCGTAGCCCCCGCCGGCGACGTCGTGCCCTGAAGGCGTGCTCCCGCGGACGATGCGCACGGCGCCGACACGCCGGTCTGCTCGGGCGTGTCGCGTGTGCACTTTCCGCGGTCCCCGACGGTGGCACGGCCGTCCCGGCCCGAACGTGGTGCTGTCGCGGCACGCGGCGAAGTCGGCGCGTGGGCAACGGGATGACCGTGAGCATCCGAGACGACAGCGAGCCCGTGCGCCGGCAACGCATCCACGAAGGAGGTCCTGCCCAGTGCGGACCTCCGGCCGCGACAACTGCGCCAGTTGCGTGTGCTGTGCGCGCCCCCGCTGGGTCTCGCACAGCTTCGTCGGCCATACTCCTCCCCGTGGATCAGGAACAGGCAGGCACAAACACAGGTACCAACATCCGGCCGGTGTCGGCCGCCGGTCTCGATCCGGCGTACATTCCCGGACTTGTGTCCTCGCGTCCCGAGGTGTCGAGTCGGGCGGACGACGCGGCGCCGGAGGGGAGCGGCGCGGCCACGTCGGTCGATGCCGCCCCGGTCGAGGAGTCCTCCGGCGCGCAGACGCGGGTGGATCCGGTCGACGGTGACGACGACGGGCCCGCTTTCGAGGTGTCGGATCGGCGGGGCGCCATCGTCGCCGACCGCAGGGGTGTCACCTTCCGACTGGACGCCGAGGCGGCCGAGTTCGGCTGGGACGAGATCGGTGCGGTGGAGGTCGACACCCCGCGGTTCGGGCGGCGGTTCGGTGTCACGGTCTACGTTTCGGACCGGCGCTGGTTCCGGAACGATGTCGAAGCGCCGTCCCGAACGGTCCTCAAGGAATGGGCCGTGGAACTCGACACGGTTCTGGACTCCCGGTTCGACGACTCCGGAACGTAGAGTCCCGGCGGTTCGCACGGCGCAGCGACAGAACCCACTTCCACCGGCGAAAGCGCGGCGGGCACGTGCGAACGAAACGGCCTCTGGCTTTCCTCGACGGGGTGGCTGCGCGTCACCGACCGTGTCACGGAGGATCGGCACGTGTCTCTCCGCCACGTCGGCACGCCGGCCCGACCAGGTGACCGCACCGGCGGGCGCAGCCGCGCGGCGGCGCCGGATCCGGTACCGCGGACGCCATCCGGGCGGCGCTCGAAATGCTTCGTGCGGAGACCGACGCACCCGGGCTGGGCACCCCGTTCGTCACGGAGCGGCTGGCGCACGTCCTGCTGGTCCATCTGCTCCGGGCCCATGTCGCGGAACGCGGCGCCGCCGGCGGTGTCCGGATCACCGCTCTCGCCGACGCCGGATCGGGGCCGCGGTGTCGGTCATGCACGACAGGCCGGCGCACCGCTGGACCGTCGCTGAGCTGGCCGCGAAGGCCGGAATGTCGAGGTCCCAGTTCGCCGCCAGGTTCACGGAGAGCGTCGGCGTACCACCCCTGGAGTACCTCCTCGGCCGGCGCATCCGCTCCGCGGCACGGGACCTGAGGACCGGTGACCGCAAGGTCGCGGCGATCGCGGCCCGCTGGGGCTATGGCTCCGAGAGTTCCTTCAGTCACGCCTTCGAACGCGTCATGGGCTCTTCGCCGGGGCGCTACCGGGAGACAGTGAGAGACCACGGCGAGCACCGCGGCGAGGAGTGATCGGCGTCGACGCTCGTGCTCGCGTGCGCAGTGCGGACGATCCGCGGCACACGTACGAACGACCTTCCCGGTACCGCGTGCGTCCGCCTACGGGCCGTCCCCGTTCACGGGAACGACAAGGGCCACGGTGCCCCGCATGTCGAGCCAGACCGCGTCTCTGCCGCGGACCATGCGCAGCACGACGTGATCACATCCCTGGCAGCGCGCCACCAGACCGGGAGCATGTGTGTACACGTGCAGCCCGGCGACGGGTCCCGTGTGGCCGCACTGCGTGCAGCGGCAGGTGGCGGCGGTCAGGTCGACCGCGAAGACTTCGGAGAACGGCCCTGCCAGGGCATTGCCGTCCGTGTACGCGTACTCGGCGGGGGAGCTGTTTGCCGGAATCGTCATGTCATCCTCCACTGGGGCCGAACCGCTCCGTCCTGATGCGCTCGGGAGGGTGGCCGATGAGCACCAGGTGTGCGGCGGCCTTCTCGACGAACCCGGTGGGCCCGCAGACGTAGCAGGCCGGGTCGAAGTCCGGCGGCCAGCCGTCGCGCACCAGATCCTCGGGAGTCAGCCGGCCCGCCGGGCGTGGCCAGTTGTCGGGCGGCGTGCGCGTGTACACGTACGACGTGTCCAGCCCCGGCGAGCCCTTGCGCAGTTCGGTTCCGTAAAGGCGGTCCTCCGGCCCCCTCGCCGAGTAGATCAGCCTGAAAGGGACGCGACTGCCCGCCGCGCCACGGGTCCGGATCATGGACATCAGCGGTACGAGTCCCGAGCCGCCGGCCACGAGCAGGACCGGTTCCGTCTGCTCGGGGCGCCAAACGAACCAGCCGCCGACGGGGCCGCGGAGCTCCAGGCGGGCCCCGGTCAGGAGTTCGTCCACGAGGTACGGCGACACCTCGCCGTCCGCTACGCGCTGCACGGTCAGCTCGATCCGCTCGCCGTCCGGTGCGGACGCGACGGAGTAGCTGCGATGTGCCCGGTACCCGTCCTCCGCCGTCAGACGGATGTCGAGGTGCTGGCCCGCCAAGTGACCGGGCCAGTCCGGCACATGCAGGACGACCGTCGTCGCCGTCGCCGACTCCGCACGCCGGTCCACGACCTCGCCGGTGCGCCAGCGCAGACGATCGCCTAGTCGCCCTGGTACCGCTGCTCGCGCCATGGGTCTCCGTAGTCGTGGTAGCCGGCGGTCTCCCAGAACCCCGGTTCGTCGTCCGGGCGAAGCTCGATGCCGCGCACCCACTTTGCGGACTTCCACAGGTACAGGTGCGGGACGAGGAGCCGCGCCGGGCCGCCGTGCTCGGGTGCCAGGTCCTCGCCGTCGTAGCGGTGGACGATCCAGGCCTGGCCGTCGAGGAGGTCCTCCAGCGGCATATTGGTGGTGTACCCGCCGTAGGAGTGGACGAGCGCGAACTCCGCCGCCGTCTCCACGTCCTCCAGGAGCACGTCCAGGGACACGCCTTGCCACTCCGTGCCGAACTTGGACCATCTGGTCACGCAGTGCAGGTCGACCGTGGGTGTCTCCGCGGGCAGTGCCATGAACGCCGCCCAGTCCCAGTTGTGCCGGGCGCCGCCCTCGGTGGTGACGGTGAGCTCCCAGTCCTCCCGGGACACGAGCGGAGTAGGGCCTGCCGAGAGGACCGGGAAGTCGAAGGTCTCGAACTGGCCGGGCGGCAGCTTCCGGTCTTCGGAGGGCCGTCGGCCGTGGAATCCGCGCGAGATGATGGGCATGCGTGCCGTCCCCTTTCGTGGGCGTGGGCATGCTCCGAGGACGGGACGCACCGTGCCGCCCGGACCTCAATATCCAGAATGCCCACCTTGCGGGCATTTCGTCCACCCGGGGCCCCGTTCCCGGCCGCCTCGTCCAGTGCCGTCGTGAGGCGCGACGATCCCCGGCCCGTCATGGTGTGACTCCTGGTCGGGCGGCGTTGCGCTCCGTGACAGGTGTCCGAGGGGATGGATGGCCGGCCGCCGCCGCCTGACAGGGGAGTCGCGGGGGACCCCTCAGGAGGTTTTTAAGTTAATTAGCAATTAATGTTGACAGGTTTCGGGCGCCCGGCCACAGTTTCCGCCGTGGCACCGCCGCCCGGCGCGATCTCGGGCGGGGTTGCCTCGTGGACTCCAACTCTGGGGAGATTGCAGTGGCTTCGCATCGTGCAGGGATGGCGCGCGTGCGGCGTACCACGGTGGTGCTCGGCGCCGTCGTGCTGGTCGGGTCGGCAGTTCCCGCGGCACACGCCGCGGACGACCAGGGTGCGCCGCAGTACTACGACAGCGGCCTCGCCCCCACGCCGTACATGGGATGGAACACGTACTACGGGCTCGGTGCCCCGACGGAGGATCAGGTCAGGGGCGTTGCGGACCATTTGGTCCGGAGCGGGCTGAGGGGCAGCGGCTACGACATCGTCTGGCTGGACGGTGGCTGGCAGGCGGACAGTCCGCGCGATGCCGCGACCGGGCGGCTCGTGGCCAACCCGACGTGCTTCCCGTCCGGGATTCCGGCGTTGGTGAGCTACCTTCGCCAACGCGGCCTCAAGGCCGGTATCGACACCGACGCCGGCAGCGGTGTCTTCGACGGCGCGCTCGGTGCCGTCGCCGCGGCGGACGGCGGCGTGCTGGCCGCCTTCCGCGGGGTGGACGGCCGTGTCCACCAGACCGCGCTCTGACCTCCGCTCACCCTGCTCCACCCGCTCTGCTCCACCAGCTCCAATCGCTCCACCCGGGGTGCCTCCGGGCCTGGTACGGCCCGGGGGCACATCCTCCGAGAAATAAATTACTAATTAATCTTGACGGCGCTGAGACCTCTGCGACAGGCTGTGCCTGCCGCACCCAGAGCCGGGCCATCAAGAGGCCTCAGCTCCGTCCATGGGCACAAGGGAGTGCACAGATGACCGCCTTCAACGCAACCCGCCGCAGATTCCTCGTAGGAGCAGGTGCAGTCGGCGCCGGCGCGCTGCTCAGCGGCTGCGTCACCCAGAGCCCGTCCGCGACCGGAGGAAAGTCCGGCGGTCCGGTGACCCTGCAGTCCAACCTCTCCTCCCCGCAGGCCAAGAGCGCGATAGAGGCGGTCGTCGCAGCCTTCGACAAGCGCGGGGGCACCGGGGCGCAGCTCAACACCGTCGCGGCGGAGACCTTCCGGACCCAGCTGCCGACCTACCTCACCTCGGCCAACCCGCCGGACGCCTACACCTGGTACCCCGGCTCCGTCGCCGAGTCGTACGCGAAGAAGGACCTGCTCCTCGACCTCGACGACATCTGGGACAAGCCCGAGCTCGCCGGCTACTCCGACGCGCTGAAGAAGCTGTGCACCTCCGCCTCCAGCGGCACGAAGGTCTTCGTTCCCACCAGCTACTACTGGTGGGGCATGTTCTACCGGAAGTCCAACTTCGCCAAGTGGGGTGTGCAGGAGCCCAAGACCTGGGACGAGTTCCTCGACCTGTGCGACAAGCTCAAGAGCAAGGGCGTCGCCCCGATCGGCCTCGGCGCCGGCGGCGACACCCCGTGGGTCGCCTCCGCCTGGTTCGACTACCTCAACATCCGCGTCAACGGCGCCACGTACCACCGCGAACTCCTGGCCGGCAAGCACCGCTTCGACGACCCCGAGGTCCGTAAGGTCTTCGACCGCTGGGACGAGGCGCGCCCGTTCTTCGACCCGAACGGCACGGCGATCCCCTTCCAGGACGCCACCACCGCCCTCCTCCAGGGCCGCACGGGCATGATGCTGATCGGCACCTTCTTCGCCGACGCGGCCCCCAAGGACGCCCTGGACGACCTGGACTTCTTCCAGTTCCCCATCATCGACGCGAAGGTCCCGGTCGCCGAGGAGGCGCCCGCCGACGGCTTCTTCGCCAGCGCGCGCACCAAGCGCGCCGACGGCGTCAAGGAACTGCTGCGCTACCTGGCCACCGCCGAGTCGCAGGAGCTCTACCTCAGGAGCGGCTCGGGCACCACGCTGCCCACCCACCCCGACGCCAAGGACTCGGGCACCCCGCTGGTGCTCAAGGGCCGCAAGCTGATCGAGGGCGCCGCCGACCTGACCCAGTTCTTCAACCGCGACTCCAGCGACGCCCTCCAGCCGACCGCGGACACCGCGCTCGTGCACTACCTGGCCAAGCCCAAGGAGATCGGCTCCATCCTCACGACGTGGCAGCGCAGCGCAGAGAAGATCTGGAGCCAGTGACAATGGCGCTGATCGGCTCCACACGACGGTCCAGGGCCACGCGGGTGCCCCCGGTGGTCCTGGCCTTCGTCCTCCTCCCGCTGCTCGCCGAGGCCTTCTGGGTCTTCTGGCCGGCCCTCCAGGGCTTCTATCTGTCGCTGACCTCGTGGGACGGCCTGGCGGCCCCCGGGTTCGTCGGCCTCGGCAACTTCAGCGAGATGCTGCACGACCCGGTCTTCCGCACCGCCGCGGTCAACACGGTGCTGTGGCTGCTGCTCTTCGGCGGGCTCTCCGCCGCCCTCGGCCTCGGCGCCGCGATGCTGCTCCAGCAGGAGCGGCGCGGCATCGGGTTCTACCGGGCGGCGCTCTTCCTGCCGGTGGTCTTCTCGCTGGTCGCCACCGCGCTGGTGTGGCAGGCCATGTACCAGCCGGACGGCCTGATCAACAACGTGCTGTCGGCCGTCGGCCTCGACAGCTGGCGGCACGCCTGGCTCGCCGACCAGGACACCGCCTTCTACGCGGTGATCGTGCCCGCCCTGTGGCGCCAGGTCGGCTACGTCATGGTGCTCTACCTCGCCGGCCTCAAGGGAATCGATCCCGTGATGTACGAGGCGGCAAAGGTCGACGGCGCCACCCGTCTGCAGCAGTTCCGGCACATCACCCTGCCGCAGCTGCGCAGCGTCAACGCGGTCGTCCTGTCGGTGATCGTCATCGACTCGCTGCGCTCGTTCGACGTGGTGTGGGCGCTCACCCGCGGCGGCCCGTACCACTCCTCCGAATTGCTGAGCACCTACATGTACTCCACCGCGTTCCAGTCCCTGCGCCTGGGATACGGCTCCGCGCTCGCCGTCGTCATCTTCGTGCTGGCCTTCGGCGTCATCGTGAGCTACCTCGTGCGCGCCTTCCGGGAGTCCGACTGATGACCGCCAGCCACGCCACCGCGCACGTCAAGGACCCGGCCGGCCGCGACGGCGAGGCCGGCAAGGCCCCGGCCGCGGCGCCCCGCCGGCCCGTCCTGCGCGGCCGCGCCCTGCGCACCACCGGCTTCCACCTCACCGCGGGCCTGCTGTCCGCGCTGTGGCTGCTGCCGATCGTCCTCGTACTGGTCACCAGCACCCGGACCTTCGACGACATCGCCGCGCACGGCGTCGGCAGCTGGCCGCACTCGTTCACCTTCGACAACTTCCGTCAGGCGTGGGTGGACGGCGGCCAGCAGCGCGCCCTCATCAACAGCCTGCTGGTCACCATCCCCACCGTGCTGCTCTCGCTCGGCCTCGCTTCCATGGCGGCCTTCGCGCTCAGCCGCTACGACCTGCCCTTCCGGCGTGGCCTGCTGCTGCTCATGCTCGGCGGCAACCTGCTGCCCCCGCAGATCCTGCTGATCCCGGTCTCCAAGCTCAGTGAAGTACTCGGCATCTACGACCAGTTGTACGCCCTGATCGGCGTGCAGGTCGGCTTCGGCGTCGGCTTCTACGTCTTCGTGCTGCACGGCTTCATGCGGGCGATCCCCGGCGAGATCCAGCAGGCCGCCGTCATCGACGGCGCCAACCCGTGGCAGATCTACTGGCGGGTCATCCTGCCGCTGGCCCGCCCGGCGCTGGCCGCGCTGACCGCGCTGTCGTTCACCTGGATCTTCAACGACCTGCTGTGGGCCATCACGGTGCTGCGCACCGACACCCAGATGCCCATCACCGCCTCGCTCATCGGGCTGCAGGGCCAGTACGTGTCCATGTGGAACGTGATCGCGGCCGGCTCGGTGATCGCCGCCGCACCGACGGTGGCCGTCTTCCTCCGCTTCCAGCGCTACTTCGTGGCCGGACTGAACCTCGGAGCCGTCAAGTGACCCCGCACGACCGGTGGCTGCTGCGCACCGACACCACCACCTACGCCGTCACCCTCGGCGGCGACGGCCGCTGGGCCGAACTCGCCGCCTGGGGGCCGCACGGCGTCGAGGACGGGCCGTCGCCGATGGACTGGTCGCGCCGCACCCACTTCCTCACCCCCGCCGACGCCGCCCCGGCCGAGTACATCCCGTACGGGCTGCGGCCGTTCACCGGCGCCGACCTGATCGCCTCACGGCCCGGCGGCGACCGCGGAAGCTGGTGGCGGTTCACCGGCGCCGCGCCCGACGGAGACCACGCGCTGCGACTGGACTTCACCGACGATGTCCTCGGCCTGCGGACGACACTGTGCTACGAGACCGTCCCCGGCACCGACGTCGTCCTGCGTTGGACGGAACTGACCTGCACGGGCGAGCGCGAGCTGCGCCTGGAGCGTCTCGACTCCGCCGCCGTCAACGTGCCCGTCCAGGGCGGCGCCCGCCTGACGTATCTCACCGGTCAGTGGTCGCAGGAGTTCCAGCTCCATCACCTGGAGCTGGACCGCGGACGCTTCGAGATGGAGAGCACCCAGGGCTCCGCCGGTCACGCCTACCACCCCTGGCTCGCGATCCAGGACGCCGCCGCCCCCGCCGGGGGCACCACCCCCACCTACGGCATCGCCCTGGAGTGGTCCGGCAACTGGCGGATCACCGCCGACGCCGAGCCCGGCGGCTCCGTACGGGTCCGCGCCGGCCGGGTGCCGCACGAGGGCGCGGTCCGGCTCGCCCCCGGCGCCACCCTCACCACGCCCCGGCTGGCCTGCGCGTTCAGCCCGGACGGCCTCGACGGGCTGGCCCGCGTGTGGCACCGCTACGAACGCCGGCTCACCGGCGGGCGCATGGACCGGACCCGCAAGGTCCTCTACAACTCCTGGGAGGCCACCGGCTTCGACGTCGACGCCGACGGACAACTGGAGCTGGCCAAGACGGCCGCGGAGCTGGGCGCCGAGCTCTTCGTCGTCGACGACGGCTGGTTCACCGGACGTCACGACGACACCGGAGGCCTCGGCGACTGGGAGCCGGACCCGGCCGAATTCCCCGGCGGGTTCGACCACTTCATCGACCAGGTCAGGGCGCTCGGCATGGACTTCGGCCTGTGGGTCGAGCCCGAGGGCATCAGCCCCCGCTCGCGGCTCTACGCCGAACACCCCGAGTGGGTCTACCGGATCGACGGCCGCCCCGCCACGCTCGTGCGCAACCAGCTCCTGCTCGACCTCGGCCGCGAGGACGTCCAGGACTTCGTCATCGGCACCCTCGACCGGCTGCTCGGCTCCCACGCCATCAGCTATCTGAAGTGGGACATGAACCGGCCGCCCACCGAGCGCGGCCGCCCCGGGCATCCTGCGGGCGACGACCCCGAGCGGCAGGACCTCGACGCCGCCCACGTCGCCGGCTACCTGCGCGTCCTGGACCACCTGCGCAGCGCCCACCCCCACGTCACCGTCGAGGGCTGCGCCGGCGGCGGCGCGCGCATCGAGCACGCCACCCTCGCCCGCACCGACGTGGTGTGGCCCAGCGACAACACCGCCCCCATGGACCGGCTGCGCATCCAGTACGGCTACCTCCACGCCCACGCCCCGCACACCATGAGCTCCTGGGTCACCGACGCCCCCGGCGTCTTCGACCCGCGGCCCCGCTCGCTCGCCTTCCGGTTCGTCAGCTCTCTCGCCGGTGTCCTCGGCATCGGGGCCGACATCCGCGACTGGACCCCGGAGCAGCGCGCCGAGGCCACCGAGTGGATCGCCCGCTACAAGGGGATCCGCGACGTCGTCCACCACGGCGAGGTCCACCTGCTGGGCAGCCCGGCCGATCCGACCTGCGGCGTCCAGTACGAAGAACCCGGCGGGCAACGCCTGGTGGTGACCGCCTGGAACACCGGCCCGCTCGACGGCGCGCCGCTCGTGCCCGGCCGGGCCGCCCGGCTGCGGCTGCGCGGCCTCGATCCGGGCGCGGTCTACACCGACGAGGACTCCGGCACCCGCTACAGCGGCGCCCATCTGCTCCACTCGGGGCTGCCGTTCGCCTGGACCGCCGCACACGACGCGGAGTTGGTCGTGTTGGCCCGACAGTGACGATGGGACGAGAATCCGAACACCCACCACCTCGACAGGAGACGACCCACCCCATGAACCCAGCGGCCCGCTTCACCAACCGCGTCGCCGTCGTCACCGGCGCCGCGTCGGGCATCGGCGCGGCCACGGCGGCACGCCTCGCCGCCGAGGGCGCGGCCGTCGTCCTCGCCGACATCGCCGCCGACCGCGGCGAGGAGACCGCGGCACGGTTGCGCAAGGACGGTGCGCGCGCCCTCTTCGTCGCCGCCGACGTCGCGCACGAGGACGACTGGCAGCGGGTGATGGCCGCCGCCCACACCTTCGGGTCCGTGGGCGTCCTGGTCAGCAACGCGTTCATGGTGGAGGTCGCGCCCGCCCACGAGACGGGCCTCGCCTCCTGGGAGCGGCAGCTGTCGGTCAACCTCACCGGCGCCTTCCTCGGCTTCAAGGCGGCGCTGCCCGACCTGCGCGACCACCAGGGAGCCGTGGTGCTCGTCTCCTCCGTCCACGCCCACCGCGGCATCCCCGGCCACCCGGCGTACGCGGCGAGCAAGGGCGCCCTGCTGTCGCTGTGCGGCCAGCTCGCCGCCGAGTACGGACCGGACGTACGCGTCAACGCCGTGCTGCCCGGGCCGATCCTCACCGCCGCCTGGGACCGGGTGCCGCAGCACGACCGCGAACTGAGCGTCGCCGAAACCGCGGCCCGCCGCTTCGGCACCCCCGAGGAGGTCGCCGCCGCCGTCGCCTTCCTCGCCGCCGACGAAGCCTCGTACATCACCGGATCGAGCCTGCTCGTGGACGGCGGCTGGAGCGTCGTCAAGGCATCCGCCTGACGGCACGACCCCTCCAGCCACTGACTGACCAGCAAGAAAGGCAACACACATGACGCCATACGCGCGCCGCGGAGTGCATGGCCAGACCGTGGAGACGCTCGCCCGCCGGGTGCTCAGCGGCGAGATCCCCGAGGGAGCGACGCTCGACATGGCGGCCCTGCAGAGCGAGCTCGACGTCAGCCTGACGGCCCTGCGCGAATCGCTGAAGGTCCTCGCGGCCAAGGGCATGGTCGACGCCCGGCAGAAGCGCGGCACCTTCGTGCGGCCCCGCTGCGACTGGAACCTGCTCGACGCCGACGTCCTGCGCTGGCAGTTCTCCGAGAGCAGCGGCACCGGCGCCGACTCCGCCCTGCTGCGCAACCTCGGCGAGGTCCGCGGCATCATCGAACCCGCCGCCGTGCGGCTGGCCGCGGCCCGCCGCACCGACGCCGACCTCGAGGCCCTGGAGGCCGCACTCGAGGCCATGGGCCAGGAGGGCGGCGCGAACCACGCCGTCGAGTCCGACCTCGCCTTCCACCGGGCCCTGCTCGGGGCCACCCACAACGAACTGCTGGAACGCATGGAGATGGTCATCGAGTCGGGCCTGGCCCAGCGTGACCGGCTCGTGCACAGCGCCCCGCACAGCGAGGACCCCGTACCCAGCCACCGCGCCGTCCTCGACGCCGTACGGGACCGGGATCCGGACGCCGCCGAGCACGCCATGCGCGCCCTGCTCGACCAGGCCATGCGCGACCTGGACAAGGTCAGCGGCCCGCACGGGCCCGAGGTTGCGGACGGCTCCGCCGAGGAGAAGGACGGCAAGGCAAAGTGAAGATCGAGCGTGTCGAGACCTTTCTCGTCCCGCCCCGCTGGCTGTTCTGCCGGATCGAGACCGACGACGGCGTCGTCGGCTGGGGCGAACCGGTGGTCGAGGGCCGGGCCGAGGTGGTGCGGGCCGCCGTCGACGTCCTGGCGGAACATCTGGTGGGCCAGGACCCGCTGCGCATCCAGGACCACTGGCAGGTGCTGAGCAAGGGCGGCTTCTACCGGGGCGGGCCGGTGCTCTCCAGCGCCGTGGCCGGCATCGACCAGGCCCTGTGGGACATCGCCGGCCGCACCCTCGGCGTACCGGTGCACACCCTGCTCGGCGGGCCCGTACGCGACACGGTCCGCGTGTACGCCTGGGTCGGCGGCGACGAACCCGCCCGCCTCAAGGAGGAGATCACCGCCCAGGTCGAGGCGGGCTTCACCGCGGTCAAGATGAACGCCGCCGGGCGCACGCCGCCGCTCACCAGCCTGGCCGAGACGGCCGCCGTCGTCGAACGGGTGGCGGCGGCCCGTGAGGCCCTCGGTCCGCACCGCGACGTCGCTGTCGACTTCCACGGCAGGTTCAGCGCCGCCAACGCGCGCCGTGTGCTCCACGAGATCGCCCCGCTGCACCCGCTGTTCGTCGAAGAACCCGTCCTGCCCGACCAGGCACACCTGCTCCCGGGGCTGGTCGGCGCCTCGTCCGTCCCGCTCGCCACCGGTGAACGGCTCTACGGGCGCGCCGACTTCCTCCCGGTGCTGACCGCGGGCATCGCCGTCGCCCAGCCGGACCTGTCGCACGCCGGCGGGATATCGGAGGTCACCCGGATCGCCGCGCTCGCCGAGACCTTCGGGGCCCATCTGGCACCGCACTGCCCGCTCGGGCCGATCGCGCTGGCCGCCAGCCTCCAGGTCGCCTTCGCCACGCCCAACTTCCTGATCCAGGAGCAGAGCCGCGGCATCCACTACAACAAGGACGCCGACCTGCTGTCCTACGTGGTCGACACCGAGCCCTTCCGCTTCGTCGACGGCCAGGCGCACCGCACCGCACTGCCCGGACTCGGCATCACCGTCGACGAGGACGCCGTCCGTGCGGCCGACCGTGCCGGCCACGCCTGGCGCAACCCCGTCTGGCGGCACGCCGACGGCTCCTTCGCCGAATGGTGACCGGGACCCGGCTGCCTGTGTCCGTCGTCACCGACCCGGAACTGGGCGGCCGCTGGACCTCGCTGACCGCCGGCGGCCGTGAATGGCTCTGGCACCGCGACGAGCCGCGCCGCGCCCGCGTCCGGCCCGGCGACGCCTTCGCCGACGCCGGGGGACTGGAGGAGTGCGTGCCCACGGTGCGCGGGCTCCCCGACCACGGGGACGCCTGGTCGCGGCGGTGGCGGCGGGACGGGGACCTGGACATCGTGGACTGCCCCGACTTCCGCCTGACCCGCCGTATCCGCGACGACGCGGGGTCGGCCGTCGCCGACTACACGCTCACCGCCGAGCCGGGTTACCGCTTCGTGTGGGCCGCCCACGCCCTGCTGGACCTGTCCCCGGCCGCCCGGATCGGCATCCGGGGCGCCGCCACGACGCGGCTCTACCCGGACGAGGGCGCGGGCTGGGTCACCCGTACCTGGCCGAGTGCCGACGGCATCCCGCTGGACCGGCTCGGCCCGGACGACGGGACCGCCGTGGGCGCCGTCGTCCTCACCCCGCGGGTGTCCGTGCACGACGGCCCGGACACCCTCCATCTGTCCGTGGAGGCCGGCGGCCGGCCGGTCTCCGTCGCCCTGTGGCGCAACCTCGGCGGCTTCCCCCAGGACGCGCCGTACCGCTCGGTCGGCGTCGAGCCGATGCTCGGCCGCGTCTTCGACCGCACGGCGGCGGCCGACGACGACACCGCCGTCGTGCCCGCGTCCGGCCAGGTCACCTGGCGGCTCACCGTCACCGCGACCCGCCGCGCCTGAACCACCCCCACCACCAGAAGGGATGTCGGATGGACCTGCTCGCCGCGCTGCGCGCCCGCCGGCTGCTCGCCATCGTCCGCGGCACCGACCCGGACGCCGCGCTGACCACCGTGCTCACCCTCGCCGAGGAAGGCGTCACCCTCGTCGAGGTCTCCCTCACCGGACGCGACGCGCTCGACGTCATCGCCCAGGCCCGCGCCGCACTCGGCCCGGACACGCCTCTCGGCGCCGGCACCGTCCTGACCGCCGACGACGCGCGGGCCGCCCACAAGGCCGGAGCCGGCTTCCTCGTCACCCCGGCGGTCAGCGACGGCATAGCCACCGGCCGGGAGCTCGGACTCCCGGTGCTCGCCGGCGTGATGACCCCCACCGACGTCCTCCAGGCACTCCGGCTCGGCGCCGAGGCCCTCAAACTCTTCCCGGCCGGCAGCGCCGGGGGCCCCGGCTATCTGCGCGACCTGCGCGGCCCCTTCCCCGACCTGCCCTTCGTGCCCGTCGGGGGAGTGGACGCCCGCGCCGCCGCCGACTATCTGCGGGCCGGCGCCACGGCCGTCGGTGTCGGCTCGCCGCTGATCGGCGACGCCGCCTCGGGCGGCAGCCTCACCGCACTGCGCGAGCGGGCCCGGGATTTCCTCGACGTCGTGCGCTCGGAGGCCCGTCCGTGACCGCGGCCGTGCCCCCGGCGGTTCACGGGACCGACCGCCTCGAACTCGGCGAGGGCATCCGGTGGACGGACGGCCGCGCCGTGCTGACGGACATCCTCACCGGACGTCTCCTGTCCGCCCCCGGCGACCCCGCCGCACCGCTCGCCCTGATCACCCGACTTCCCTGCCCGCTGGGCGCGGTGGCGCCGGTCGAGGGCCGGCCCGGCCACTGGATCGCTGCGGCGGGCACCGGCATCTGCCGCATCGACGACGCCGGGCGTGTCGACTGGATCGCCCGCCCCGAGGACGGCTCCCAGGTGCCGATGCGGATGAACGACGGCGTCGCCGACCCGCAGGGCCGTTTCTGGGCGGGCAGCATGGCGTACGAGGCCACCGAGGACGCGGGCTCCCTCTACCGCGTGGACCGCGACGGCCGCGTCACCCGCGTCCTGCGGGACATCACGGTGCCCAACGGCCCGGCCTTCAGCGCGGACGGCACCGTCATGTATCTCGCCGACAGCGCCCGGGGTCTCATCCGGCGCCACCCCGTCGACCCGGTCACCGGCGACCTGGGCGAGCCGGACACCCACGTCACCTTCTCCACGGGCAGTCCCGACGGTATGACGACCGACACGGAGGGCGGCCTGTGGACCGCGGTCTGGGGCACCGGTCAGGCCCACCGCTATCACCCCGACGGCACCCTCGACCGGATCGTGGAGCTGCCCGCCACCCAGCCCGCCGGGCTCTGCCTCGGCGGTCCCGACGGCCGCACCCTCCTCGTCACCAGTGCCCGCATCGGCCTGTCCCGGCCGGGCCCGCTGGACGGCGCCGTCTTCGTGTTCCGCGTCGACGTACCCGGAACGCCGGCCGCGCCGTACCGCCCGGTGCACACCAAGGGCCCGATCCCCGCGGACCCCGACGCCGCCCGCGAACCCGCGGTCCGTGCCGACACACCCTAGGACCCCACCATGAGCACCCCCAGGCCCCTGCGCCCCGGCCCCGTGGTCTGCGTCGGCGAGACCATGGCCGCCCTCGCCCCCGAGCCCCTCGGGCCGCTGGACGACGCCGACCTGCTGCGTGTCGACATCGCGGGCGCCGAGTCGAACGTCGCCCTCTACCTCGCCGACCACGGCATCCCCGCCCGATGGGTCTCCGCGGTCGGCGACGACCCCTTCGGCCGGCGCGTCCGCGACCGGATCGCCGCGGGCGGAGTCGACGTCAGCGGCGTCCGCACCGACCCGGACCGGCCCACCGGACTGCTCCTGAAGGACCCCGGTGCGAACGGCACGCGCGTCCACTACCACCGCCGTGGAACCGCCGCCTCGGCCCTCACCCCCGAACTCCTCGACGACCCCGCCGTGGCGGGCGCCGCACTCCTCCATCTCAGCGGCATCACCCCGGCCCTCTCGCCCGGCTGCCACGCCCTCGCCGAGCGGGCGCTGCGCCCCGATCGCCCCTGTCCCGTCAGCTTCGACGTCAATTACCGCCCCGCCCTGTGGACCGGCCGCCCCGTCGCCGACGTCCTGCGGCCGCTCGCCGACCGGGCCGACATCGTCTTCGTCGGCCTCGACGAGGCCCAGGCACTGTGGGGGGACGGGCTCACCGACGCCCGCGCGGTCCGCGAACTCCTCCCCGGTCCCCGCGTCCTCGTCGTCAAGGACGGGGCCCACGCGGCCACCGCCTTCCTCGGCGCGGACGTCCGCACCGTGCCCGCCCTCGCCGTCCGCGTGGCCGAACCCGTCGGCGCCGGGGACGCCTTCGCCGCCGGATTCCTCAGCGGCCTGCTGCGGGAGCTGTCGGTGGTGCGCGCACTGCGGCTGGGCCATCTGACCGCGGCCTCGGCCCTGCGGGTCCCCGGCGACCATGGCCCCCTGCCCGCCCCCGACGTCGTCGCCACGCTGCTCGCCGCCGACGACGCGACATGGCGCTCCGCCAGGATCGACTGAACCGGACGCTCGATGGCCAGGGGTCCCGAAGCCTTGTCGTTGGTGGGTGCATCTGCTTGACTCCGCCCGGCAGAACGCCAATTCGCCGGCGGAGGACGCCATGGAGATCACCCGCAGACGCCTGTTGTCCGCTCTGTCAGCCGCCGGTCTTCTGACGGTGATTCCCCCGCGGCCGGCGAGCGCCGCCGATGTCGCCGCGGGCAGCGCACGACTTCTGGCCAACACCGTGGCCCTCTTCGCCGGGACAGCCGAGACCAACGCCCGGCCGGAGACGGCCGCCAAGCTGGCCGCCGTCGACAGGGCCGCGCGGACGCATCTGCAGTCGATGGACGCCGCGGGCGCGGACGAGCTGTTCGCCGGTCTGGTGCTCGGCACCAACGAGGCCAACCTCAACACCGCCTTCCGGCGGCTGTACGAGATCGCGCTCGCCACCCGGACACCTGGCCGCGCATCCTCGGACCTGTACGAGAACACCGCCGTGCAGCGCCGGGTGATCGACGGTCTCGTCCGGCTGCACGAACGCCACTACGGCGACCAGTCCCAGGGCTACTACGGGAACTGGTTCCACTGGGAGATCGGGATCTCCCAGCACGTCAGCAAGACGCTCGCGTTCCTCTCCGACGAGGTGCAGGCGTACCGCCCGGACGTCCTGCGCACCTACGTCGCCTCGATGGACGCCTATCTCCGCAACGGCATCGACGGGGACGTGAACCTCGACTCGCGCTTCCACACCGGAGCCAACCTCGCCGACATCACGACCAACCGGATCCTGCAGGGCGCCCTCCTGGGCGACGACGCGCGTATCCGCAAGGCCCTCACCGACCAGCTGACGGTTTTCGCGACCGTCGACCCGTATCACCTCAACCACGGTGTCACGGACGGCTGCTACGCCGACGGCTCCTTCATCCAGCACGCATCCGTCGCGTACACCGGCTCGTACGGCAAGGGTCTGCTGATCCGTGTCGTCCAGACCTTGAAGATCCTGGAGGGTACGGGCTTCGCGCACGGCGGGGAACTGGTGCCGACCGTCCAGGGCTGGGTGAGGAACGGCTTCGCGCCGCTGATCTTCGAGGGCTGGATGATGGAGATCGTCAAGGGGAGGGCGGTCTCGCGCACGGACACCGGCTACACCGATGTCGCGGCGGTCGTCGAGGCCGTCGTCGACCTCTCGTCGCTCGCCGGCGGCACCGACGCCACCGCCCTCACGAGCTACGTCAAACACATCCGGTCGACCTCGCGCACCGCTCTCGACCCGGCCGGCTTCGTCTCCCCGGTCAGCATCGTGCGGTACGCCGACATCATCGGCGATGCCACCGTCCCTCCCGCGGACCTCAACACGGCCTCGCGCAGCGTCGCCTTCAACGCCATGGACAAGACCGTGCATCGCAGACCGGGATACGCCTTCGCACTCGCACGCAGCTCCGACCGGATCAGCAAGTACGAGTACATGAACGGCGAGAACCTCATGCCGTGGTTCCAGGGCGACGGGGCGTACTACCTCTACCTCTCCGGACAGGACCAGACCCAGGCCTACGGCGTCGACTACTTCACCACGGTCGCGCCGTACGGCCTCGCCGGTGTCACCGCGCCGGTTCAGCAGCGGCGCACGATTCCCGAGTTGTACGGGAAGCCGTACTACGACAACCCCGGCCACCCGCTGAAGTTCACCTCGTCGTCCGAGTCGCAGAACACGTACGTCTATTTCCCTCGCGGCACCAACCGTCACTCCGGCGGCGCCGTCCTCGGGGCGTACGGCGCGGCCGGGATGGTGCAGTCCGACGATGTCGCCTCCCGCGACAAGGGCGCAGGGCTGCTGCCGGACGACTTCGTGGCCTATCGCAACGCGACGGCGACGAAGTCGTGGTTCCTCCTCGACGAGGAGATCGTGGTGCTGGCGGCGGGGGTCGGCGACAGCGCCGGGCGGGCCGTGACCACGACCATCGACGCCCGTACCGCCGCGCCGGACGATCAGGTCTCCCTCGTCGGGATGCTCCGCGACGGCCGCCCCTGGACCGGCACCGGCACCGGCGACCTGCACTGGCTGCGCTACGCGAATGCCACGCAGGGGACCGCCGTCGGCTATGTCTTCCTCGACACTCCACAGGTGAGGGTCGCCCTGGACACGGTCACTCGCAGCCGCCGGGCCGTGCGCACCTCGAACCCGGACACCACCGTCACCCGCAGCGTCTTCGGCGTGACGGTCGACCAGGTCCCTGGCGCCGAACCCCTCTGTCTCGCCTATGCTTTGGTGCCGAACGCGGGGGAGGCCCGGCTGCGCTCCTGTCGTCCGGGGCCGCTGAAGGTCCTGGCGAACACCCCGCGCCTGCAGGCCGTCACCCACACGGGCCTGGCCCTGACGGCCGCCAACAGCTTCACGCCCGGCCGCCACGAAGCAGCGGGGATACGCATCGACGGGCCTGCCTCGGTGATCGTGCGGCGCGAGCGGCGCGATCTGACCACCGTCGCCGTGTCCGACCCGACCATGGACCGGGACACGGTCGTCGTCCTGCTCCGCGGCCGGTCGCTGCGGGAGGTCACGTCGGTCGACGGGGTCCGCGTGAGCCCGGTCCACGGCGGAACCCGGCTGGAGTTCGACACCCGGCGCGCGTACGGCCGGAGCTTCACGGTCACCTTGCGCGGCTAGTACTCCAGTACGGTTTCGCCCGTGATCCCACGGACGTCCCGCCGGCGTCCGGCTGGTCGACAGGTCGAGCCGCGCGCCGGTCTCGGTGAGCCTGCGTCCCTGGGCCAGGTCCCGGGCCTGCCGACCGCGAGCACGGCGACCAGCACGCCTGGGTGCTGTACGTGAAGCCGCCCCTCACGGCGAACCAGTCCTGGAGGACGGACATCGCATCAAGGCCGAGCTTGACTACTCCCGCGGGCGCCGCACCCCCGAGATCGGCCAACCCACACGACTCGCAACATCTCAGCTCAACGCCCGCGCCCACCCATGGATTCGGGGCGGACCAGCACCGCTCACCGGCGCCTACGCCACGGGTACGGGTACTGATTCCGAGGAATCCAGCGCTGGGCGCCGTCTGCCGCGGTGGCCGGCACGGCCGCCCCGGAAGCATTCTTCGGCAGCTGACCAGGCGTGTGTGGGAGTCGGCCCTGGAGGGCGGAGCCCGGAGGGGTTGGATGGGCATGCGACGAAACGGCGGGTGCCGGGGGTTGTCCCCCGGCACCCGCCGCGACGTTCCGGCCGGGGGGGGGCCCGGGTATTACCCGGGGGGGGGGTGTGATGTTTGCTGCCGGGTGGGCCCGTGGGTAAGGTA
>NZ_JBSFDW010000017.1:0-21484 GCF_053594115.1 Streptomyces sp. NPDC001970
CCAGGTTCTTGACCGGGGCCTGGCGGTGGGACGTACCGAGCAGGGACGTACCGGTGGCGCCCCGGTATGACATCCCGCACGACCCCGAGGTATGACGCCGCACGGCCTGCCGGCTGCCTAGGCTGAACCGGCCATGAGTACCGCGTCCCCGCCCCCCGACACCCCCCGCCAAAAGCGGCCCCCCGCCGGGAACG
Source organism: Streptomyces sp. NPDC001970 (assembly GCF_053594115.1). Taxonomy (NCBI): domain Bacteria; kingdom Bacillati; phylum Actinomycetota; class Actinomycetes; order Kitasatosporales; family Streptomycetaceae; genus Streptomyces; species Streptomyces sp. NPDC001970. The sequence continues at coordinate 195 of NZ_JBSFDW010000017.1, forward strand.
GCCGGGTGCGGTCCTTCTTGCGGAACGCCGCGCGTTCGGAGCGCGCGCGGCACGCCCGATCCTCCGCGCAGGCCTCCCTGCGATCGCTCGGCACCGCCCTCTCCACGCCCACGTCCCCGTCCGCGCCGCTGCTCGGGCAGGCCTCCTCACGGTGGCAGCGGTTGGTGCCGTACGCGGTCGCGGTCGCCTTCGTCGCCACGCTGCTGCCGGTCACGATCAGCGTGCTCACCCAGGACTACGGGTTGAACGGGGCCCTCGCGGGGGCGCTGGCCACGGCACAGACGGCCCCGCTGCTGCTCGCCGTGGTCCGTCCCCTGCAGGCGTGGTGGATCGTCTTCGCCGCCGATGCGCTGGGCGCCGTCGCCCTGCTGGGAGCGGACGGCACAGCGGGCAGGAGCTGGCCCTGGACGCCGATGATCGTCGTCGGCTATCTGGCGCTGATGTCGGCTCTCGGCCTGCGTGAGCCGCGCCGCACCCTGGTGGCCGTCTGGCTGGTGACCGGTGCGACCGGGTTCGCCTTCGAGCTGGTCTCGCAGAAGCACAGCGACGGCATCCATGTGCTGCTGTTCGTGCTCAGCGGCGTCGTCCTGCTGATCGCCCACACCCTGCGGACACGTGGCGACGTCCAGCGGAAGCTGGCCGAGCAGGAGACCATCAGCGAGGCCGAGCGGGCGCAGCGCACACTGCTGGAGGAGCGGGCGCGTATCGCCCGCGAGCTGCACGATGTCGTGGCCCACCACATGTCGGTGATCACGGTGCAGGCGGACTCGGCGCCGTACCGGATCAGCGGGCTGCCGGAAGCCGCCCAGGAGGAGTTCGCCACGATCGCCTCCGGCGCGCGGGAGTCGCTCGCCGAGATGCGCCGGCTGCTGGCGGTGCTGCGCAGCGACGGTACCGAGGGCGAGCGGGCGCCGCAGCCGGGGCTCGGGCGGGTGCAGCAGCTGGTCGAGGCGACGGTACGGGCAGGGGTGCCGGCCGAGCTGTCGCTCCCGACCGGGCTGGGCGACGTACCGCAGGCCGTGGACCTGTCCGCGTACCGCATCGTGCAGGAGGCGCTCGCGAACGTGGTGCGGCACGCCCCGGGCGCGCCGACGCGCGTGTCGGTGACCGCGGACGACGGGTGTCTGACGGTGCTGGTGGTCAACGGCCCTGCTGCCGAACCCGTTTCCGCGCTGGAGACCACCGGCACCGGGCACGGGCTGGTCGGGATGCGCGAGCGCGTACGGTTGACCGGCGGCAGCCTGGACACCGGTCCGCTGCCGGACGGCGGCTTCCGGGTCGCCGCACGCATGCCCCTGACGCCCCTGACGCCCCTGACGCCCGTGGCGCCCGTGACGGACTCCGGCACGACCGGGAAGGACCCCCGTTGACCATTCGCGTGATCATCGTCGACGACCAGGCCATGGTGCGCGCGGGCTTCGCCGCGCTGCTGTCCGCACAGGCGGACATCGACGTCGTCGGCGAGGCTCCGGACGGCCGGCAGGGGGTGGAGACGGCCCGTTCCACGCACCCGGACGTGGTCCTGATGGACGTACGGATGCCGGAACTCGACGGACTCGCGGCGGCCCGCGAGATCCTGTCGCCACCGCCGGGGGTCGTCCACGTACCGAAGGTGCTGATGCTGACGACCTTCGACGTCGACGACTACGTGTACGAGGCACTGCGCGCCGGCGCCTCCGGCTTCCTGCTGAAGGACGCGCCGCCCGCCGATCTGATCTCGGCGGTGCGGATCGTGGCGGCGGGCGAGGCGCTGCTCGCCCCCTCCGTGACGCGGCGGCTGATCGCCGATCTCGTCACCAGGCGCCCGGCCCGGCGCAAGGACCGGGCCTCGCTGCGCCTCAACGGCCTCACCCCGCGCGAGACCGAGGTCCTGGAGCTGATCGCCCGCGGGCTGTCCAACCAGGAGATCGCCGCCCGGCTGGTCGTCGCCGAGCAGACGGTGAAGACCCACATCGGCCGGGTCCTCGCCAAGCTCGACCTGCGCGACCGCGCGCAGGCGGTGATCTTCGCGTACGAGTCCGGCCTGGTGACCCCGGGAGACCAGTAGTACCCGGGTACCACCCGGGAGTTGGCTCCCTGGTGTGACGCTCCCTCAGGCACCGTCTTCCTACCTTCCTCCCCGCCACGCAGTCGGAGAAGGAAGAGGGGATCATGCGACGGTTCAGGAGAACTCTGGTCGCCGCGGTGCTCGCGACGACCGTCGTCGCGGGGACGGCCGGGTGGGCCTCGGGGACCGCCCGGACGCCCGTCACCGGGCCGCCGCCCGGCACCGCCGAGTGGCGGGCGGACCGCTCACTCGGGCGGGAGCTGCCCGACCCGGCGAGTGCGTCGCCGGATGACGTCGCCGCGTTCTTCGCCTCGCTGACGGTGACTCAGCGGCGGGCGCTGGTCGCACGCCACCCTCTTGTCGTCGGCAACCTCGACGGCGTCCCGGTCGCCCTGCGGTACGAGGCCAACGCCCGCACCCTGCGGAGCGACGCGGACGGCCGGCAGATCCTCGCGTACGACCCGCGCGGGCGCGGCCAGCTCGTCGAGGTGTACGGGGACCTCGACCGTGCCCGCCGTGTCGCCGTGATCGTGCCGGGCTCGGACATCGACGCGGGGACCTTCGACCGTACGAGCGCGATGGCACGCTCGCTGCACGAGGCGACCAACGGTGCCACGGCCGTGGTCGCCTGGGCCGGCTACACCACGCCCGTCGGTCTCGGGCTCGACGCCGCCACCGGTGGGCTTGCGGAAGCGGGCGCCGAGCGGCTGGTCCGGTTCACCGACGGGCTCACCGCGACCGGCGCCGCGAAGGCCGCCCTGTTCTGCCACAGTTACGGCTCCGTCGTGTGCGGCCTCGCCGCGCACGAGGCCGACGCGTCGGACATCGTCGCGTTCGGCTCCCCCGGGATGCGCGCGGACAACGTCGCGGACCTGCGCACGGATGCCCGGGTGTGGGCCGCCAAGGCACCGGCCGACTGGATCTCCAAGGTCCCGAACGTCGAGTTCGCGGGCCTCGGCCACGGAAACGACCCTGCCGCGCCGGAGTTCGGCGCCCGGTGCGTACCCGCCGCCGACGCCGAGGGCCACACCGGATACTTCGCGCCCGGGACCTCAACGCTCCGTGCCTTCGCCGCCATTGCCCGGGGTGAGGCCCGATGAGCACGCTCGCACCGCTCGCACCGCTCGTCGCGAGGATCGAGTCCTCGACCCCCGCCCACCGCGACCGTGCGATCGACGGGCTGCGCGCCCTCGCGCTGCTCGCCGTGCCGACCGGGCACTGGATGCTCGGCGGCTTCACGCTCGACGGGGACGGCGCGATCCACAACGCCAGCCCGCTGTCCGCCTACGGGTCCTTCGCACCCGTCAGCTGGGTGCTCCAGATGCTGGGGATCTTCTTCCTGGTGGGCGGCTACGCCTCCGTACTGTCCTACCGCCGCAGGCCCGGCAGCACCGCGCAGTGGCTGGGTGGCCGCGTCGCCCGGCTGGGGCGGCCGGTGTTCGGGGTGACGGCGGTGTGGGCCGGGCTGATCGCGGTGCTGTCGGCCGCGGGGGTGCCGTCCGACACCCTGCACACCGCCTCGACCCTCGTCGTCCAGCCGCTGTGGTTCGTGGGCGTGTACGTCGTCGTCACCGCCCTCACACCGGTGTGCGTGCGGGCGGCACGGAGCCTGGGCGGGTGGGCCGCGGCGCCGCTGCTGCTGTCCGTCGCCGTCGTCGACTTCCTGCGGTACGGGCCGTACGCGGAGGGCATGCCGTCCTGGCTGAGCGTGCTGAACATCCTTCCGGGCTGGCTCTTCGCGTACCAACTCGGCGTCTCCTGGGGCGAGAAGCGCATCGGGAAGCGGGGCGCGGTGCTGCTGCTGGCGGGCGGGGCAGTGCTGTTCGCGGCGCTGCTCGTCCTCTTCCACTACCCCGCGTCGATGGTCGGCGTGCCCGGTGAGGCCCGCACCAACTCCCACCCGCCGTCGCTGCTGGTCCTCGCCCTCGCCGCGGCGCAGAGCGGTGCGGCGATGCTGCTGCGCGAACGGCTGGGGCGGGTGCTGGCGCGGCCCGGTCTGTGGGCGCCGGTCGTCGTCGTCAACCTTTCGGCGATGACGATCCTGTGCTGGCACCAGACGGCGATGCTCGCGGCGGCGGTCCCGGCGTCGTACGCGGGCCCGGTGCCGGGCCTGACGACCGCGCCGGACACGGTGGTGTGGGTCCTGGCCCGACTGGCCTGGCTGCCGCTGTTCGCGGCGCTGCTGGTGCTCATCGGGCGGTACGCACGGGGTTTCGAGGCCCCCTGGACACGGGCGACCACGGCCCGCCGGGCGGTGGCGGGCGTACTCTCCGCGGGGTTCCTGGCCTTCGCGCTGGGCCTCGCGTGAGTGTCCGGAGCACCCCGCGCATCACGGTGGGCCCGTGTGTCCGTCCGTCCTCGAACGCCGGACGGGCCGGGATGACCGGGCTTGTCCGGCACCGGTCGCCTGCCGTCCCGGGGCCCCACAGGATCGGCCCCCTGAGACCGACGGCGAAACCAGCCACCGCAAACGGTCAGCGGCTCACCGCCGGTCCCGAAGAACCAAGCCTGGGAAGAACCAGCCTGGAGCGGTATCAGCCGGCACCGTGGGGGCGGAGGTGGGGGCGGAGGCTACTCGCGGGCCGTCGCAGTCGCGGACATGTCCAGGTAGCGGTGTCCCACCACCTGCCCTGCGATCGGCTCGAGCAGGGCCAGCTCCGCCTCGGTCAGCGTGATGCGGGTCGCGGCCACGTTCTCCTCGAGGCGGCTGCGCTTGCGCGTGCCCGGGATCGGGACGACCGTCACGCCGTGGACCTGGGCCCGCTGCTGGACCCATGCGAGCGCGATCTGTGCCGCCGTGGCCCCGTGGGCCGCCGCGATCTTCTTCACGGGCTCGAGGAGCGCCGCGTTCGCCGCCGCCGCGTCCCCGACCATGCGCGGCTGGTGGCGGCGGAAGTCGCCCTCCGTCAGCTCCTTGCCCGCGTCCGCGAACGCACCGGTCAGGAAGCCCCGGCCCAGCGGTGAGTACGGCACGACGCCGACGCCCAGCTCCGCCGCCGCCCCCACCGCGCTCCGCTCCACGTCGCGGCTGAAGAGTGACCACTCGGACTGGAGGGCCGCGATCGGGTGCACGGCGTGCGCCTCGCGCAGCTCCGCGCCGGTGACCTCGCTCAGCCCGAGGTGCCTGACCTTGCCCGCCGCGACGAGCTCGGCCATCGCGCCGACCGAGTCGGCGAGCGGCACCTCGGGATCGCGCCGGTGCATGTAGTAGAGATCGATGACGTCGACGCCGAGCCTGCGCAGGCTGCCCTCGACCGCCTCGCGGATGTACGCGGGGTCGTTGCGTATGCCCCGGTACTGCGGATCGTCCGTCCGTACGATCGAGAACTTCGTGGCGAGCGTGATCTCGTCCCGGTGGGCGGTCACGAAGGGCCGCAGGAACTCCTCGTTCGCGCCCCGCCCGTACACATCCGCCGTGTCGAAGAGCGTGACGCCCGCCTCCAGCGCCGCGTCGAGGGTGTCGCGGGCGGCGGCCTCGTCCGTGTCGCCGTAGAACTCGCTCATGCCCATGCAGCCGAGGCCCTGCATCCCGACCTCGGGGCCTCCCCCAGAGCCCTCGGCCCGGGAGGTTCCACCAGTGCCGAGGCGCACCTTGTCCATCTTGCCGTTCTTCTCGCTCGTCCTGTCGCTCGTCATGGGCTCAGGCCCTCTCCGACGCCCGGTGGGCGTCCGCGTAATAGCCGATCTTGTGGTCGAGCACGGCCAGCGTGTCCTGGAGCTCCGCGATTCGCGCGCGTACGTCACGGCGCGTCGCCTCCAGCAGCTCCTGCCGCTCCTCGAAGGTGTGGTCGCCCTCGCGTACGAGCTCCGCGTACCGGACCATGTCGGCGACCGGCATCCCGGTGCGCCGCAGCTTTCCGACGAAGTTCAGCCAGTCCAGGTCACGGTTGCGGAAGCGCCGCTGGCCGGTGTGGGACCGGTCGATGTGCGGCATCAGCCCGATGCGCTCGTACCAGCGCAGCGTGTGCGCGCTGAGCCCGGTCCAGGCGACGACCTCGCTGATCGTGTAGTAGTCCTGCCCCTCGGGCCGCGGATGGGCTGGGGGCGGGACATCGGTTGTCGCGGGTGTGGTCTCCAGCACCGTCATGACCTCCACGCTAGAAGGTTGGAGTGCACTCCAGGCAAGCGAAAACCTGTCCGCCTTCCGCGGTGCGGTGATTAGCCTCCCCCTCATGAGCCTCGCACGCCGCGCACGTCCCGACGACGCCGAAGAACTGGTACGTCTCCGTACCGTCATGCACGAATCGATCGCACGCCTGCGCAACCCCGACACCAGCTGGCAGCCCGACGCCGTCGCGTCGCTGCGCACGTGGCTCGCGGACCCTGACGGCAACCTCACGGCCTTCGTCGTCGACCGGCCCGGCGGACTCGCCGCCTGCGCGGTGGGCACGATCGAGTACCGGCTCGGCGGCCCCTGCAACCCCACCGGCACGACCGGCTACGTCTTCAGCGTCGCCACCGACACCGACCAGCGCCGCCGGGGCCACTCGCGCGCCTGCGTGGAAGGGCTGCTCGGCTGGTTCCGCGAGCGCGGTGTCCGCAGGGTCGACCTGCGCGCCTCCGAGGAGGGGGAGCCCCTGTACGCGTCGCTGGGCTTCGTCAGGACCCCCGATCCGGCGATGCGGCTCACCCTTTAGGGTCGTAGGCATGCAGAGTTTGGCCTTGACCGAGAACTGGCCCGTCCCGACCGCGGCCGCCGCCGTCGTCCGTGCGGACGGCACCGTCGCCGGGGCGCACGGCCCCACCGCGCACCGCTTCCCGCTGGCCTCGGTCACCAAGCCGCTCGCCGCGTACGCCGTGCTCGTCGCGTACGAGGAGGGCGCGGTGGAGCTGGACGAGCCGGCCGGGCCCGAGGGGTCCACGGTCCGGCACCTGCTCGCGCACACCAGCGGGCTCGCGTTCGACGAGCACCGCGTGACGGCCGCGCCCGGTACGCGCCGGCTGTATTCGAACGCCGGCTTCGAGGTGCTCGGCGATCACGTCGCGAAGGCGACCGACATCCCGTTCGCCGAGTATCTGCGGCAGGCCGTGCTGGAGCCGCTGGGCATGACGTCCACGACGCTCGACGGCTCGCCCGCGAAGGACGGTGTGTCGACGGTCGACGACCTGGTGAGGTTCGCGGCGGAGGTGCAGGCGCCGCGGCTGCTCGACGCGCGGACCGTGCTGGAGGCGATGTCCGTGGTCCACCCCGGGCTGTCGGGCATCCTGCCGGGGTACGGGCACCAGAAGCCCAACGACTGGGGCCTGGGCTTCGAGATCCGCGACGGCAAGTCCCCGCACTGGACGGGGGCGACGTCCTCGCCGCATACCTTCGGGCACTTCGGCCAGTCCGGCACGTTCCTGTGGATCGACCCGGAGGCGGGGGCGGCGTGTGTGGCGCTGACCGACCGGGCCTTCGGACCGTGGGCGGTCGAGGCGTGGCCCCCGTTCACGGACGCGGTCCTGGCGGAGCTGCGGAGCTCCCGCTAGGGCTCGCCTTCCGGCCGATCCGGACGACACGGCCTAGGGCAGCGAGGGCAGGGCGGTCGGGCTCGGCCGGGGACGGACACCGAGGTCGACGTCGGCGTCGCAGCCGGCCCGCTCCAGCGCTCCGTCCGTTCCTCTCAGGTGCACCGGGGTCAGCCCTTCGGCGTCCCGGGAGAACGCGATCGTGCAGACCAGCTGCCGTATCGCGAGGTCGTCGAGGCCGCCGAGCGCGATCGGCAGGGTGACCTCGACCCCGCCCTGCCCGGGCGGCATGGAGCGAACGGCGGGACTCCCCGGGCCCATCGCGGGCAGCCCGCCGGTGAGTCCGGCCGTGCGTTCCTTGCCCTGCGGGCCGCGGAACAGCCCGATGATCGCCTCGGCGGTCCGCTTCTCCCGGTTCGCGGGAACCGCCGTCCCGGCGTCAGGAGTCCCGAGGTTCCCGGGGCCATCCCCCTCCCTGTACCGGATCACGGGGGTCAGCTCCTTCTGCGAGGTGCGGAAGAACAGCACCAGGCCGTTCTGGCTGTTCGGGAAGACCTGGATCGTGGCCGGGCCGCCGGCCTCGATGACGTCGCTCTCCTGGATGCCGCAGCCGCTGAGCGCGGCCGAGGCCAGCGCGGTCAGTGCCGCCGCGGTGACGGACAGTCGTCTCATGCCGTGGCGCCCTCCGCGTACAGGGGTATCTCCACGGTGAACACCGCTCCGCCGCCCGGGGCGTTCGCGGCGCGCACCGTGCCTCCGTGCAGCCGCACGTTCTCCTGGGTGATCGCGAGTCCGAGGCCGCTGCCCGCCGAACGGGTACGCGCGGCGTCGGCCTTGTAGAAGCGGTCGAAGATGTGCGGGAGGACGTCGTCCCGGATGCCAGGGCCGCTGTCCTCGACCTCGGTGACCAGCACGTGCACACCGTCCGCGCGCGCCTCGGTGCGCAGCCGTACGGTCACGGGCGCGCCACCGTGCCGCAGGGCGTTGCCGACGAGATTGGCGACGACGATGTCGAAGCGGCGCGGGTCGAGGCGGACCCGGATGCCATCGGGCAGTTCGGCGCGGACGGCCTCGTCGTCGTCGGTCCAGTGCCGGTTCTGCAGGGTCTTGCGGATGGTCTCGGCCGCGTCCACCTCGTCGGTGTTCAGTTCGGCCGCGCGGGCGTCGAAGCGGGAGATCTCCATCAGGTCCTCGACGAGCAGGGCCAGCTTCCCGGTCTCGGCACTGATCAGCCGGACGGCACGGGCGGTGTCGAGGTCGAGGCGGCCGGCGTCCTCGTCGAGGAGCTCGGTGACGGCGAGCATGCCGGCGAGCGGGGTGCGCAGTTCGTGCGAGACGTCGGAGGCGAAGCGCCGGGCGCGCGCCTCGGCCTGCCGGAGTTCATGGACGGACCGTTCCAGCTCGCCGGCGGACTCGTTGAACGTACGGGCCAGATCGGAGAGTTCGTCGCGGCCCCGGACCTGGATACGGGTGTCGAGGCGGCCGCTGCCCATGCTCCCGGCGGCCTTGCGCAGTTCGCGGACCGGGCGCAGCACGCTGCGGGCGGCGAGCAGGGCCGGGACGAGCGCGATCGCGAGACCCGGCAGCGCGCCGTCCCTGGCGGCGGTGACCAGGGCGTCGACGTTGGCCTGCTCGTCGTTCATCCGCATCACGGCGTACAGGACGAGTCCGGTGGACAGCACGCCGTTGGCGCCGACCTTGAACACGGTGGGCATGCCGATGGTGAGGTAGGGGACGCCGTCCTTGACGACCCGTTCGAAACTCCCGTTGGGCTGCCGGTGGGCGGCGCGGCGCAGCTCGGGGGTGATCACGGTGGAGGTGGGGCTGGTGCCCGACGAGACCCGTACCGCGCCGTACTCGGCGAAGACGACCCACGGGTGCGGCTTGCCCTTCCTCGCGATGTCGCGCAGTGCCTCCTGGAGCGGCGCCCCGTCCTCCACGGGCAGCTGGACACCGAGCTGCTGGACCTGCTCGCGGAACGACGAGACCGCGGTGTCCTGGGCGGAGACGAGGACGGCGTTGCGCGCCTCGCGGTAGGTGAGGGCGGCCGTGGTCCCGGCGCTGACAGCGGCGACCAGCAGGAACGCGAGGACGAGGCGGGTGCGCAGCCCGAACGCGGCGATGCGCCCCCGGCCGCCGCGGCCGTTCACAGCGGTCCGAAGCGATAGCCGAAGCCCCGCAGGGTCTGGATGTAGCGGGGACACCCGGCCTCGTCCTCGATCTTGTTGCGCAGGCGCCGTACGCACGCGTCGACCAGCCGTGCGTCGGCGTGGTAGCTGTGCTCCCAGACGTGCTCCAGCAACTGCTGTCTGCTGAACACCTGCTCGGGGGCGGCGGAGAGGTGGAGCAGCAGCTTCAGCTCGGAGGGCGCGAGCGCGAGGCGCCGGCCGGACTTGGCGACGGTGAGTCCGGCGCGGTCGATGGCCAGATCACCGTGGAACTCGACGGCGGGCCGGCCGGCCGCGGGATCCTCGATGCGGCGCAGCACGGCGCGGATCCGGGCCTCGATGACTTCGGTCCGGGCCGGTTTGACGATGTAGTCGTCGGCGCCCGCCTCCAGCCCGACGACGACGTCGAAGTCGTCGCCGCGCGCGGTGAGCATGATGATCGGCAACTGGCTGTCCTCGCGCACCCGCCGGCAGACCTGGACGCCGTTCATCCCGGGCAGCATCAGGTCCAGCAGCACCAGATCGGGCCGGAACTCGCCGAGCGCGGCGAGCCCCGCCTCACCGGTGGCGGCGGACCGTACGTCGTGGCCCCTGCGGCGCAGGCCGAGTTCGACCCCTTCGCGTACGGACGGGTCGTCTTCGATGAGGAGCACACGGGGCATGGGTGCAGTCTCCTGGAGGTGTCAGCGCCGGGTCAGTCGCCGGCGGACGCCGGACAGCAGCGCATCGAGTTCGGTGAGCCGCAGCGGGCGGGCGAGGAGCGCGAAGGTCAGCGCGACGACCAGCGCACCGGCCGCCGTGGCCGCGGCGGCGCCCGCCGGGGCGGCGCCACGTGCCGCGAGGTGGCCGAGTACGGCGGCCGGGACGGAGGCGAGCAGCAGCCGGGCGTGGGCGCCGGCGGCGGCCGAGCGCCACAGCCGCGTGCTGCGGCCGCCCGCCGGCGACCGCAGCCGGCGGTTGAGGACGTACGCCGTGACGGCCCACCCCGCGCACAGCGCCAGCGAGTACGCCCCGGCCATCCCCGTCACCGCCCAGCGGGCCGGGAGCAGCAGGTACGCGGTCGTGGACAGGCCCGCGTTCAGGCCCGCGATCACCAGGTTGAGCAGGAAGGGCGTGCGGGTGTCGGAGAGTGCGTAGAAGGTGCGGGAGAGGACGTACTGGCCGGACAGGGCGATCAGCCCGGGCGCGAAGGCCATCAGGATGCCCGCCATCGCGGCCGTGGCGGCGGTGTCGGTTTTGCCGTACCCGAAGACGAGGGCCATCACCGGCTGTGCGAGGGCGAGCAGCGCGCACGCCGCCGGGACGACGGCCGTTGCGCTGCTGCGCAGGGCGCCCGAGACATCGCGGCGTACGCGCTGCGTGTCGCCGTCGGCCGCGGCCGCGCTCATCCGCGGCATCAGTGCGGTGACGAGCGAAACCGTCACGATGCCGTGCGGTACGGCCCACACCAGATGGGCGTTGTTGTAGGCGGCGAACCCGGGGCCGTCGTCCAGGCCCGCGGAGGTCGCCAGCCGCGTCGTGACCCAGTAAGCGGCCTGGTTGGTGAGGACCAGCAGCACCAGCCACCCGGCCGACCGCAGCGGCCGGGTCAGCCCGCTGCCGCGCCAGTCGAAGCGGGGCCGCCAGCGGAAGCGGGCCGCGCGCAGGGCGGGCACGAGGGCGAGCGCCTGGACGGCGATGCCGGCGGTGGTGCCCCAGCCGAGGAGCGCGGTCTCGCCGGGGGTGAGCGTTCCTCCGTCGCTCGTGGCCAGGTACAGCCCGAACACGGCGATGACGACGACATTGTTGAGGACGGGCGTCCACATCATCGCCCCGAACCGGCCGCGCGCGTTGAGCACTTGTCCGAGCAGCGTGAACAGCCCGAGGAAGAAGATCTGCGGCAGGCAGTAGCGGGCGAAGGCGACCGTCATGGACGCCCGCGAGCCCGTGTAGTCGGTGTACGCGCCGACGATCGCGGGCGCCGCCCACACCGCGGCCGCGGTGATCGCCAGCAGGGCGAGGACGCAGACGGTGAGCAGCCGGTCGGTGAAGGCGGCGCCGCCGTCCTCGTGCTCCTTGGCCGCCTTGACCAGTTCGGGCACGAACACGGCGTTCAGGGCGCCGCCGATGAGCAGCATGTAGACGATCGTGGGGACGGAGTTGCCGACCGCGTACCCGTCGGCGACCGGCCCGATGCTGCCGAGCGCCGCCGCGACCACGGCGGACCGTACGAACCCGGTGGCGCGGGAGACGATCGATCCGGCAGCCATGACGGCGCTGCTGCGCAGCGCGGACGCGCGCGGCGGGGCAGCCGGTGCGGCCGCGGCCGTCCGCGGGTGCGGGGATGCCGGTGCGGGGTCGTCCGCGCGGGTCGGCGGTGCGGCGGTCCCGGAGCCGGCGGGCGGGCCGGGCCGGGCGGGCCACGCCCCGTCGCTCACGGGACCGCGGCCGTCGGCGGGCCGGCGCGCGGCGGGGACACCGGTGCGCCCGGCAGCGGTGGGTCCGGCGCTCGCGGCCCCGTCCGGCGTCGCGCTCATCGGCGGGCCAGGTACGCCTGGAAGGCGCGGTACAGCGTGTGGTTGGCGGTCCCGCCCAACGGCCTCTCCCATTCGCCCAGCGTCTCGACGACCTGACCTCCGGTGCCGAGCTTCCAGCGCAGTAGCCCGAATACACGTTCGTCGGGGTCGAGTGTGGAGGGTACCCCGCGCATGTCGTACAGGTCGGCGCCGAGCGCGTGGGCGTCGAGCAGCATGCGCCACTGCAGGGCGTTGGACGGGCGGACCTCGCGACGGTGGTCGGCGGATGCGCCGGTCTGGTACCAGACCCGCCGGCCCACCGTGACCATGGTGTGGGCGGCGAGGATCTCGCCCTCGTGGCGGGCGAGGTACAGCTTCATCCGGCCGGGCTCCTCGGCGTTGAGTGCCGCGTACTGGCGCTCGTAGTACGGGAGCGAGCGGCCGAGCCGGAAGCCGTCGCGCTCCTCGGTGATCCGCAGCAGCCGGTAGAACTCGGGGAGTTCGGCCGCGCTGCCGACGACGACCTCGACGCCCGCTTTCTGGGCCCGGCGCACATTGCGCCGCCACTCCTGGTTGAGCCCGGACCACAGGTCGTCGGCGGTGCGTCCGGCGACCGGCACCTGGAAGACGTGGCGGGGCTGGGCGTCCCCGTCGCTGCCCTCTCCGCATCTGCGCCAGCCGCGCGCCCGCAGCCGCTCCGCGACCGCGGTGCCGAGCGGGTCGACCTCGCTGGCGAGGACGTCGGTCAGGCGCCGGCCGGGTCCGGTGAGCGACTTGAGGCGGTCGGCGTTCCAGCGGCGGTACGCGGGCGAGGGGCCGATGCGTACGGCGAAGGCGCCCGCGGCCCGCAGATGGTGCAGCAGCGGTGTGAGCCAGCGGTCGACGTCCGGGTCCGTCCAGTCGGCGACGGGCCCCTCGGGGAGGTACGCGAAGTATTTGCGGGTGCCGGGGAACTGCCGCAGCAGCACGAGCGCGACACCGGACAGCCGCCCGGTCTCCGGCTCCGGACCCCAGCCGAGCAGGTGTGCGCGCCAGCCCTCCTTGACCTGCGCCCAGGACGGGCACTGCAGGAAACCGGCGCCGAGGGCCGCGCCCGCAGGGGAGGCCAGGAAGGCCCGGTAGGCCTCGGGGGTGAGGGGTGCCAGGCGGGTTTCCCGGCCGTGGTCCTGGTGGCCGCGGTCGGCCGGCACGAGCAGTGCTGACACAGTGTGAGCCCTTCTTCCGCCCCGTGCGGTCGCGGGGAGGCCGAGGATGCTCACAGCCCTGTTCGACCGTCCCGCGCGGCGAATGTGACCGGACCATGACCGTTCCGCTGCAGTCGCCGTCATATCGCCGACGGGCCGCTCACCTGCGTCTTCTCCGTCCTACAGTCGCGGCAACTCCCCTACTTCGTCGGAGGTTTCCGTTGCACCGGATACGTGTGCGCATAGCCGCGGCAGCGGTCCTGCTGGCCCCGCTCGCGGCCTGTTCGGCCGGCGCCCCCGCGCGCACGGACGCGAAGGCGGCCGAGGACCGCCCCGCGGCCGTCCCCGTCACCGTCTCCGTCACCCCGCACGGGCATCGGGCGAAGCCGGGAGTGCCGGTCACGGTCACCGCGGCGGGCGGCAGTCTCACCTCGGTGAAGGTCACCGACGCCGAGGGCCGCCCGTTCACCGGCAAGGTCTCGCCGGACGGCAGGACCTGGACCTCTTTCCGCAAGGCGGCGCCCGGCACCGCGTACACGGTCACGGCCGCGACCCGCACCGAGGACGGCAAGGCCGGCACGGCCGAGGCGTCCCTCGCCACCGCCGAGGCGGACAGGGTCAACAAGGTCGACTGGCGCCCTGGCACCGGCACGACCGTCGGCATCGCCCAGCCGGTGTCCCTCGTCTTCGACCATCCGGTCAAGAACAAGGCCGAGGTCGAGAAGCAGCTCAGGGTCACCACCTCGAACAACACCGAGGGGTCGTGGGGCTGGATGCAGGACTGGTCCGGCAAGGACCGCGTGGACTGGCGGCCGAGGACGTACTGGCAGCCGGGCACCCGCGTCACCCTGCACGCGGAGCTCGACGGCACCGATTCGGGCGCGGGCGGCGGCTGGTTCGTCCGCGACTACACGACGACGTTCGCCGTCGGCGCCCGACAGGTCGTCAAGGTCGACCTCGACCGCCACCAGCTCACGCTGGAGCGCGACGGCACGGCGGTACGGAAGATCCCCGTCTCCGGTGGCACGCCCGGCGGGGACAAGCGCTCCTGGCGGGGCACGGCCGTGCTGATGGCCAAGGAGGGCACGATCAACATGAACTCCGAGACGGTCGGCCTCGGTGACGCCTACGACAAGATGGTCGACCACTCGATGCGGCTGACGTGGTCCGGGATGTACGCCCATGCCGCGCCGTGGAACGCCAAGTACTTCGGCAAGGCGAACCGCAGTTCGGGCTGCATCGGCATGAGCGACGCGGACGCGGCGTGGTTCTACGGGCAGGTGCGGCCCGGAGACCCGTTCGAGATCAAGGGCGCGGACACGAAGGGCACGGTGGCGCCGGGGAACGGCTTCGGCGAGTGGAATCTGTCGTGGGAGGAGTGGCAGGCCAGGAGCGCCCTGCGCTGACTCAGCCCGACAGCTCCCAGACGAGCACCTCGGCGGCCACGGCGGCGGCCAGTTCGAGACCCTCCGCGTCCGTGATCCGCGCGGCGTCCCCGGGTCCGAGGTCGTCGCCCGCGAGCCGCACCACGCCGCGTACGACGTGCACGTACACGAAGGGCGCGTCCGGAACGGCGGTCCGCTCGTCCGTCGCGAGCCGCCGTACGTGCAGCAGCGCCCCGGCCTCCGGGAGCGCGTAGGGCGTCGCGTCGGCGATCCCGCGCACGATCTCATACGCCGGCTCGCCGCCCGGGTCCTTGGGCGCGAGCCACATCTGCACGAACGTCAGGGGTACGTGGCCGTCGTTGCGCTCGATGTGCCGCACCCCGCCCGCCGAGCTCAACCGCTGCACGTCCCCGGGCCGTACGACGGTGGCGTGCCCGGCCGAGTCCCGGTGCGTGAGCTCGCCCTCCACGACCCAGGTCACGATCTCGGTGTGGCTGTGCGGATGCTCGTCGAACCCGGCGCCGGACGCGAGGCGCTCCTCGTTGCAGGCGAGGATCGCGCCGAAGCGCAGATTGTCCGGATCGTAGAACCGCCCGAACGAAAAGGCGTGCAGCGACTCGATACCGGCGCCCTCGTCCCCACCCCGGTAGCGCCCTCCGGCGCGCCATACGGAAATCACGCCTCTACGGTAGAGGCCCGGTGCGGGTCTCCTGTTCGCCCGCCCGGACACCCGGCCCCACCGGACAGTCCCGGGCACACCCGGGGCCCCGGCGCCTGCGGCGGGCCTCCCTCTCCGCCCCGCCCCTTCCCGAACCGGGGGCAAGCCCCCGGACCCCGTTCGAGGCTTCGCCCCGGACCCTTTTCCCTGAGCGAGAACCGGGTCGGACCGGGTTTCGGCGCCCCGCCCCGGAGCTCTGCCCCTACGCCCCTCGGGCGTGGGTACGGGACTCCCCGCCTCGTTCGTCGGCGGGGAGCGTATTCAGCTTCAGCCCGCCCGACGCTCAAGAACGGACACCCGGCTGCCCACCCGGAACCGGACCACACCCCAAGCCCGTCCGGCGTTTGAGGACGGACACCCGGGCCGCGCGCCAGGTACCGGCCACGCCCCGGGCCCCGACGCCCTCCGCGGGTCGCGATCGACGGCGGGGCTCGATCTCAGCCCGCCCGACGCTCGAGGACGGACACCCCCCGGCTGCCCACCCGGAACCGGACCACACCCCAAGCCCGTCCGGAGTTCGAGGACGGACACCCCCGGCTGCCCACTCGGTCCCGGTCGCCCGGGAGCGCACCCGCAGGATGCCTCGAGCCGGGGTGCGGGGCGGAGCCCCGGGACCCCGGCACTCCGCGCGCCCGTCCTGATAAGGCACTCTTGTCCCCGTGCCCCATCCCGAACCGGCTCTGCCCGCGAACGCCGCCCACCCGCACTCCGCGACCCTGAAGCGTCTGGAGCAGTCGTCCGGGCGCCTGGCCGCGCACGCCATCGCCCGCATGGACGAGACGCTGTCGTGGTACCGGGCGATGCCCCCGGAGAACCGGTCGTGGATCGGTCTGGTCGCCCAGGCCGGTATCGCCGCGTTCACCGAGTGGTTCCGGCACCCCGAGACCCCGCAGGCGATCTCGACCGACGTCTTCGGCACGGCGCCGCGCGAGCTGACGCGCGCGATCACGCTCCGCCAGACCGTGGAGATGGTGCGGACCACCATCGAGGTCATGGAGTCGGCGATCGAGGAGGTCGCCGCGCCAGGCGACGAGTGGATCCTGCGCGAGGCGCTGCTCGTGTACGCCCGGGAGATCGCCTTCGCGACCGCGCAGGTGTACGCGCAGGCCGCCGAGGCCCGCGGCGCCTGGGACGCCCGGCTCGAGTCGCTCGTCGTGAACGCGGTGCTGTCGGGCGAGGCCGACGAGGGCGCCGTCAGCAGGGCCGCGGCGCTCGGCTGGAATTCGCCCGAGCATGTGTGCGTCGTGCTGGGCACCGCCCCCGACGGGGACAGCGAGCTCACC
Organism: Streptomyces sp. NPDC001970; assembly: GCF_053594115.1. Taxonomy (NCBI): domain Bacteria; kingdom Bacillati; phylum Actinomycetota; class Actinomycetes; order Kitasatosporales; family Streptomycetaceae; genus Streptomyces; species Streptomyces sp. NPDC001970. The sequence goes on from NZ_JBSFDW010000017.1 coordinate 16,923, forward strand.
GTGGAGGCCATCCGCCGCGCGGCCCGGCACGCCAAACTGCAGGTTCTGACCGGCGTGCTGGGCGACCGGCTCGTCGTCATCGCGGGCGGCAACGACAATCCGCTCCAGGTGGCCAAGGCCCTGATCGGCCCGTACGCAGCGGGCCCGGTCGTCGCCGGACCCGTCGTGCCCGATCTGCTGGCGGCGACGCGCTCCGCGCAGGCCGCGGCCGCCGGGCTGAAGGCGTGTGCCGCCTGGCAGGATGCTCCGCGGCCGGTTCTGGCCGACGATCTGCTGCCGGAACGCGCCATCGCGGGCGACCCTGCGGCCCGCGAGCAGCTGGTGGAGGAGATCTACAGACCGCTGGAGGAAGCCGGCTCGGCGCTGCTGGAAACCCTCAGTGTCTATCTGGAGCAGGCCAGCAGTCTCGAAGGCGCGGCCCGGATGCTGTTCGTCCATCCCAACACCGTTCGCTACCGGCTTCGACGTGTGACTGATGTCACCGGCTGGTCACCCTCCGATGTCCGCTCCGCGTTCACTCTTCGGATCGCACTCATCCTCGGGCGTCTGGTAGACGGCGATCCGCAGTCCTAGTCTTTTGTCGGACACCAACAATTCCCCTGACGGTTCTTGGTCCCTGTCCCCACGGGCGGCCCGGACCGTCCACAAGAGAGAGTGTGAGGGTGCTCGTACTCGTCGCTCCCGGCCAAGGCGCTCAGACGCCCGGCTTCCTGACCCCCTGGCTCGAACTCCCCGGTGCCGAAGGCCGCATCGCGGCCTGGTCCGACGCCATCGGACTGGACCTCGCCCACTACGGCACGAAGGCCGACGCGGACGAGATCCGCGACACCGCCGTGGCGCAGCCGCTGCTCGTGGCCGCCGGTCTGCTGTCGGCGTCCGCGCTCGGTGACGTCACGCCCGGCGCCGTCGCCGGCCACAGCGTCGGTGAGATCACGGCCGCTGCGTTCGCCGGTGTCTTCCACGACACCGCGGCGCTGGGCTTCGTACGGACACGTGGACAGGCGATGGCCGAGGCCGCGGCCGTCACGAAGACCGGTATGTCGGCGCTGCTCGGCGGCGCCCCGGACGTGACGGTGCCGCACCTGGAGAAGCTGGGGCTGACCCCGGCGAACGTCAACGGCGCGGGCCAGATCGTCGCCGCCGGCACCATGGAGCAGCTCGCCGCGCTGGAGGCGGACAAGCCCGAGGGTGTGCGGCGTGTCGTGGCCCTTCAGGTCGCCGGCGCGTTCCACACGCACCACATGGCACCCGCCGTGGACAGGCTCGACGAGGCCGCGAAGGCCCTCACCGTGGCCGACCCCAAGGTGCCGTACGTCTCCAACAAGGACGGCCGCACCGTCGCCACCGGCGCCGAGGTGGTCTCCCGGCTCGTGGGCCAGGTCGCGAACCCGGTCCGCTGGGACCTGTGCATGGAGACGTTCAAGGAGCTGGGCGTCACCGCCCTCCTGGAGGTCTGCCCCGGCGGCACCCTCACCGGTCTCGCCAAGCGTGCCCTGCCGGGCGTCGCCACGCTCGCGCTGAAGACCCCCGACGACCTCGACGCGGCCCGCGCGCTCGTCGCCGAGCACACAGCAGCCTGACGAAGGAGCCCGTACCGCATGTCGAAGATCAAGCCCAGCCAGGGCGCCCCGTACGCACGCATCATGGGTGTCGGCGGCTACCGTCCCACCCGGGTCGTGCCGAACGAGGTGATCCTCGAGACGATCGACTCCTCCGACGAGTGGATCCGTTCCCGCTCGGGCATCGCGACCCGCCACTGGGCCTCCGACGAGGAGACCGTGGCGGCGATGTCCGTCGAGGCGGCGGGCAAGGCCATCGCCGATGCCGGGATCACCCCGGAGCAGATCGGTGGCGTGATCGTCTCCACCGTGTCGCACTTCAAGCAGACCCCTGCCGTCGCCACCGAGATCGCGGACCAGATCGGCGCGGTCAAGCCGGCCGCGTTCGACATCTCCGCTGGCTGCGCGGGCTTCGGTTACGGCCTGACCCTGGCCAAGGGCATGGTCGTGGAGGGCTCGGCGGAGTACGTCCTGGTCATCGGCGTCGAGCGGCTCAGCGACCTGACCGACCTGGAGGACCGCGCCACGGCCTTCCTGTTCGGTGACGGCGCGGGCGCGGTCGTCGTCGGCCCCTCGACGGAGCCGAGGATCGGCCCGACCGTCTGGGGTTCCGAGGGCGACAAGTCGGAGACCATCAAGCAGACCGTGCCGTGGTCGGACTACCGCAACGGCACCGTCGAGCGGTTCCCCGCCATCACGCAGGAGGGCCAGGCGGTGTTCCGCTGGGCCGTCTTCGAGATGGCGAAGGTCGCCCAGCAGGCGCTGGACGTGGCCGGGATCACCCCCGACGACCTGGACGTCTTCATTCCGCACCAGGCGAACATGCGGATCATCGACTCGATGGTGAAGACTCTGAAGCTGCCGGAGCACGTGACGGTCGCCCGTGACGTGGAGACCACCGGCAACACCTCGGCCGCCTCGATTCCGCTCGCGATGGAGCGGCTTCTGGCGACCGGACAGGCGAAGAGCGGCGACACCGCGCTCGTCATCGGCTTCGGGGCGGGTCTCGTCTACGCCGCAACGGTCGTTACCCTCCCCTAGGCAGCATCCGGATCTTCCGGTCACCGGTTCCCGGTCCTCCGGTCCCCCGGACAACGCCCAGATCAACCCTCTGCTAAACACCGAAGGAGCGCCACATGGCCGCCACTCAGGAAGAGATCGTCGAAGGTCTCGCCGAGATCGTGAACGAGATCGCCGGTATCCCGGCGGAGGACGTCCAGCTGGACAAGTCCTTCACCGACGACCTGGACGTCGACTCGCTGTCCATGGTCGAGGTCGTCGTCGCCGCCGAAGAGCGCTTCGACGTCAAGATCCCGGACGAGGACGTCAAGAACCTCAAGACCGTCGGCGACGCCGCCGACTACATCCTGAAGCACCAGGCCTGATCCAGGCCGACTCAGGACTGATTCAGGACTGATTCCGGTACGCCACCCAGCGGTGGCGCCGCTGATTCACGAACCCTCATAGACCGTGGAGAAAGAATTCCTGTGAGCTCGACCAATCGCACCGTGGTCGTCACCGGTATCGGCGCAACCACACCGCTGGGTGGCGACTCCGCATCGACCTGGGAAGGTCTGATCGCGGGACGCTCCGGCGTCAAGCCCCTCGAAGGCGAGAGCTTCGCCGAACTGCCCGTCCGTATCGCCGCCCCGGCGGCGGTGGACCCGGGTGAGGTCCTGCCCCGGCCGCTCGCGCGCAAGCTGGACCGCTCGGCCCAGTTCGCGCTGATCGCCGCGCGCGAGGCATGGGCCGACGCGGGCTACACCGCCCCCGCCGGCGAGGACGACAAGATCACCCCCGAGCGGCTCGGCGCGGTCATCGCCTCCGGCATCGGCGGTGTGACCACCCTGCTCGACCAGTACGACGTGCTGAAGGAGAAGGGCGTACGCCGCGTCTCCCCGCACACCGTGCCGATGCTGATGCCCAACGGCCCCTCCGCGAACGTCGGCCTGGAGGTGAACGCCCGGGCGGGCGTGCACACTCCGGTGTCCGCGTGCGCTTCGGGCGCCGAGGCGATCGGCTACGCCGTCGAGATGATCCGTACCGGCCGCGCCGATGTCGTGGTCGCGGGCGGCACCGAGGCGGCGATCCACCCGCTGCCGGTCGCGGCGTTCGCGAACATGATGGCGATGTCGAAGAACAACGACGAGCCCGAGAAGGCCTCGCGTCCGTACGACAAGGCCCGTGACGGCTTCGTCCTCGGCGAGGGTGCCGGTGTCGTCGTCCTGGAGTCGGCCGAGCACGCCGCCGCGCGCGGCGCGAGGGTCTACTGCGAGGTGCTGGGCCAGGGTCTGTCCGCGGACAGCCACCACATCGCGCAGCCCGAGCCGACGGGCCGCGGCATCGCGGCCGCGCTGCAGAACCTGCTGGACTCGACGGACCTCAAGCCGTCCGAGGTCGTCCACCTCAACGCCCATGCGACGTCCACTCCTCAGGGTGACGTGGCCGAGATCAAGGCGCTGCGCTCGGTGCTGGGCGACGACCTGGACCATGTGGCGGTCTCGGCGACCAAGTCGATGACGGGTCACCTCCTGGGCGGCGCGGGCGGCATCGAGACCGTCGCGACGGTCCTGGCGCTGCACCACCGTGTCGCACCGCCGACGATCAACATCGACGACCTCGACGAGACGGTCGACGCGGACATCGTCCGCGACGAGCCGCGCAAGCTGCCCGACGGCACGATCGCGGCGATCAACAACTCGTTCGGATTCGGCGGCCACAACGTGGTGCTGGCGTTCCGTACCGTCTGAGCCCGCCGCACAGCCGGCACAACCGCCGGCCGACAGGCTGAAACCCGAGGCCCCCGCCGGAGTGTCTGGGCGGGGGCCTCGGCGTGTCGGGGGCCGTGGTCGGCGCAGGGCGAAGACCGCCGGCTCCCCGCCCGTCGACCCGTGGTCGACGACGACATGGCCACCCGTGCCGGGGATCAGGATCAGCTCGGGCCTGATCGAGAGGCCCGCGCCGCCGTCGCCCGGATCGACCTTCCCACGTACTCGATCCGGC
>NZ_JBSFDW010000017.1:21583-30888 GCF_053594115.1 Streptomyces sp. NPDC001970
CGGTGCCGAGCAGGACGAGGTGCGCCGTCCGTGCCCTCGGCCAGGACGGCGATGCGTCCGTCGTCCTGCCGGGCGAGCGCGTCGGCGAAGCCCTCGTGGCCCTCCGCACCTCCGGCACCGCGTCGACGGGGCCGGACGCTGCGCCGCGACTCCCTCCCCCGGAGCGCGGATCCGGCGGTGCCGAGCAGGACGAGGTGCGCCGTCCGTGCCCTCGGCCAGGACGGCGATGCGTCCGTCGTCCTGCCGGGCGAGCGCGTCGGCGAAGCCCTCGCGGCCCTCCGCACCTCCGGCACCGCGCCGGGGCCGGACGCTGCGCCGCGACTCCCTCCCCCGGAGCGCGAGCACAGGACCGGGAGACGCCGATGGCCGCCGGGCCGCCACCGCCGGCCGGCAGCAGCCGCACCGGGCCGGCCTGCCAGAAGCCACGGGACGCGGATCCCCTCCGGCCCAGGCCCTCGAAGCGGAAGCCGCCGAGCGGCACCGCCGCCGCGCCGAACGCGAGCCCGGACAGCAGAACGGCGGCCGTCGAGGCCGCCGTACGTTCACACATCACATGTCCCACCCTTGAGACACGCCTCCCGCGCGCGCTTGGGGCGGTCATCGCCCGCAGGAGGATCCCCTCCCGAGGGGCGTGAGGCCCCGTCAGACCACCTGGTGGAGCCAGCGGACGGGGGCGCCCTCGCCCGCGTAGCGGAAGGGCTCCAGTTCGTCGTCCCAGGGCTTGCCGAGGAGGCGCGAGATCTCCGCCTCGAGCTCCGTCTCTCCCTGCACCGAGCGGGCGAGCGCGGCGCGGAGCCGGTCCTCGGGGATGAGGATGTCGCCGTGGATGCCGGTGACGGCGTGGAAGATGCCGAGCTCAGGGGTGGCGCTGTAGCGCTCGCCCTCGGCGGTCGGGCACGGTTCCGCGGTGACCTCGAAGCGGAGCATCTGCCAGCCGCGCAGCGCGGACGCGAGCTTGGAGGCCGTTCCGGGCTCGCCCTGCCAGGAGAACTCGGCTCTCCAGGTGCCCGGCGACGCCGGCTGGCGGATCCAGTCGAGCTGGACCCGCACGCCGAGCACACCCGCGACCGCCCATTCGACGTGCGGGCACAGCGCGCGGGGTGCGGAGTGAACGTACAGAACGCCGCGTGTCGTCACCGGGACCTCCAGTGTGGGACGAGGTTCGCCTTTCCCAGCGGCCTCAGTAAACAGCATCAGGAGTGAAACTCCACAAAACGGACAGCATGTGACGTGATGTAATTTACCGGAGCCGGGGTGGGCGAGGTGCCTCTGGTTCGACGGGGAAAAAGCTACCGTGCGGCGGGGGCCAAGGTACGTCGTACCGTGCGTCCGGGGGCCCGTACGCACCAAGCTTTCACCCGCGAGGACGTCAACGGGGAGGGCAGGATGCGTGAAATCCGACGGAGCGGGCGAACGGGTCTTCGACCGCCTGCTGTGGTCGCCGCTGCATTGACGGCGGCGGCGCTCGTCGGGCTCGCGGCGCTGACGGGGTGTGAATCCGGCACACCCACTACGCAGAGTCACCAGCAGAAGAGGCCGCGCCCCGCCCCCACGCCGGTCTGGGACCGCAGTCCCTCGTCGGTGGCCGCCGTCGGTGACTCCATCACCCAGGGCTTCGACGCCTGTGACCTGCTGGCCGACTGCCCGGAGGTGTCGTGGGCGACCGGCACCGACACCGAGGTGCGAAGCCTCGCGCAGCGCCTCCTCGGCCCGGCCGCGGCGGCCGGGCGCAGCTGGAACCACGCCAGGACCGGGGCCCGTATGGCGGATCTGCCCGGCCAGATGGCGGAGGCGGCGGCGCGCAGGCCCGGCCTGGTCACGGTGATGGTGGGCGCCAACGACGCCTGCCGGGACTCGCCCGGCCTGATGACGCCGGTCGCCGACTTCACGGCGTCGTTCACGGCGGCGATGAGCACCCTGCGACGCACGGCACCCACGGCACAGGTGTACGTGTCGAGCGTGCCGGACCTGATGCGACTGTGGTCGACGGGCCGCGGCAGTCCGCTCGGCAGGCAGGTGTGGAAGCTGGGCATCTGCGCCTCGATGCTGGGCGACGCCGACGACATGGGCGAGGACGCCCGGCTGCGGCGGGCGCAGGTGTACGACCGGGTCGTGGCGTACAACGAGGCGCTGAAGAACGTCTGCGCGAAGGACCTGCGCTGCCGGTACGACGGCGGAGATGTCTTCGACTTCCGTTTCACGGGTGAGCAGTTGTCTCCCTGGGACTGGTTCCATCCGAGCAAGGACGGCCAGGGACGGCTCGCGGAGATCGCCCACCGGAACGTGACGGCCGCGAAGCCGCCTGCCTGACGCCTGACGGTCCCGCCAGGGCCGCCGGGGCGGGCAGCCCCGGGGCGGTTGTCAGGTGCCGCCCCGGGGCCGTCACAGGTGCCTCAGACCTCCGGAGTGGCGGTCGTTCGGCTGTCGTCGAGGGCGTGGGACCCTTGGACCTCGAACGAGCCGGAGACGAAAGTCCAGCATCCGCCTTCCTCGTCCCAGATCTCGAAGGCGCGCCGAGGCGGCGGGATGTCGACGGCCAGTGGCTGCCGGACCCGGAGTCGGTGGAGATGCCGCCGGCGTTCCGGGACCCGCTGAAACTGCTGGAGTCACGCCAGTCCCTCTGTTCACGGCCCAACTCCTTCCCGATACTGGCGGCTTCGGAGTCGTCTGGGGAAGGGATTCGGCGTGCGGCGGACACTGGGAGTGCTGGTCGTGTCGGCGGTGGCCTGCACGATGCTCGGTACGGCGCCGGCGGGCGCCGCGGAGGTGCCGGGCGTCGCCACCGTGGAGGAGCAGCGGCTGGACAGGGCCGTACCGCAGGAGATCCTGCGGCGCAGCGGATTCGACGCGGTGGCAGCGGAGTTCGCGCGGGCGCTGGGGGCCGCGGACTCGTACGCCGAGGCCCGGCGCGCCGTCGAGCGGCACGGCGCGGGGCTGTGGCGGTGTGCCGTCGAGCGGGCGCAGGGCAGGGGGGTTCTGCGGGGTGATGTGAGCCGGGACGACGACCGGCCGCTGTACTGGGCTCGGCTCGGCATGACCCGGGAACTGCGGCAGTGGCAGCCCGGCTTCGCGCTGTCCGACACCGCGCGGGCCCGGCTGCTCGACCGGCTCGAGCAGACCTCGCGCGGCCAGGACACCGTGGACTTCCCGGGCGGCAAGGGCTTCAAGCGGATCGTGCTGACCGGCTTCGACCCCTTCACGCTGGACCGCGACATCCGGATCAGCAACCCGAGCGGGGCGACCGCCCTCGCCCTGGACGGCACCTGGATCCGTACCGCGGACGGAGGCCTGGCCCGGATCGAGACGGCCGTCTTCCCCGTCCGCTGGACCGACTTCGCGGCGGGCACGGTCGAGCGCACCCTGCGCCACCGGCTGCCCGAGGCCGACCTGTTCACCACCGTCAGCCAGGGCCGCGTCGGCAGGTTCGACATCGAGCGCACCAACGGCGCCTGGCGCGGCGGCTTCCCGGACAACGAGAACCTGTCGCGCACCGAGACCGTGCCGGTCACCGACCCGGCCTCGCAGCCGCAGTGGACGTCGACGACGCTTCCGTACGCGGCGATCGTCGCAGCGGGCACGGGCCGCTTCCCGGTGTACGACAACACGTCGGTCACCGAGATACCGGCAGGAGGCACCGACCCGGTGGTGCGCGCCGAGGGCCCGACTCCCGGCTCGACGGCCCGAGCCGGAGGCGGCGGCAACTATCTCTCCAACGAGATCGCCTACCGGGCCACCCTGCTGCGCGACCGCCTCGGACTGCACGACACGCTGCCGGGCGGCCATGTCCACACCCCGGTCCTGCAGTTCGGCGCGGGAAGCACCGACCCGGCGACGGGCACGGTGACCGACCCCGAATTCGTGCAGAACCGGCTGGACATCATCGCCCAGGTGCGGGCGATCGTGACGGTGGCGGCCGGCAGCTGACACACACCGCCGATGCCGGACGGACGGCAGGAGCCAGCGGGGTTCGGCCGCCCGAGGGAGGCGGGGCGGCAGATAGGGGGACGTGACCCGGATGTTCCAGCCCCGGCGGCGGGCGTGGCAGGCCAGGGCCAGGACGTCGAGGTTGTCCGGTCGCGTCCTTCCGAAGGTGCGCGCGGGCGTAGTGGAAGGCCTCGCCGTGGTGTTCGGTCTTTCCGGCGAGGATCGCCAGGCAGAAGGCGTCCAGCCACTGGTACGCGGTGACGGACTGCTCGTCGCCCTCGGATCCGGCGTCGTAGCTCGTCCCGAAGTTCACGTGGTCGAGGAAGACCTGAAAGTGGCCGTGCGGGTAGTAGGCGGCGTACGCCACGGCGCCGGCGGCCGCCTCGGTGGCATCGTCGAGGACGGCCTTGGCCTGAGGGGTGTCGAGGTCGGGAGTCCCGATGGAGAGCGCGCCGAGGTGGTCGAGGAGTTCCTCCGAGATCTCCCACCCCTCGTAGGTGGTCATCCGGCCGGCCTTCGACAGGGAGCGGAGCGTCCCGGCCCCGGTCTAGGACCGGGCCTCGTGCTTGCTGAAGCCGTACGGCGACGGCGAGGGGTTCGGGTTCCCGCCCGGGTCCGGGTTCGGTACCCGGTGCACGGGCTCCGGCTCACCCTGGGGCGCCGTGAGGTCCCGTACCAGCAGCGTCGCGCCCGCGACCGCGCCCGGCATCAGGAAGACGGCGACGAGCGGGAGGAGGAAGGCGAGCGTGAGCGGGACGCCGAAACCGAGGACGAGCATGCGGCGGCCGCGCAGCAGCGCGAGGCGCTCCTTCAGCTCGACGCCGCGCCGCTGCAGCGCGACCGCCGTGAGCTCCTCGGCGAGGAAGAAACCGGAGACGCAGAAGCCGATCGCGGGGATCACGGTCTGCCCGACGACCGGGATGAAGCCGAGCGCGAAGAGCAGTACGCCGTAGAGCGCGACCCGCAGCAGCACCCGGAGGCTGTCCCGGGCCGAGATCCACAGCTCGCGCCAGAGCGGCAGCCCGGACTCGGGGACGTCGCCGCCCTCGGTGCGTTCGACCTGTTCCGAGAGCGACTCGTAGAACGGCTGCCCGACGAGCAGGGTCACGGCGGTGAAGGTGATCACGGCGAGGAACAGGCCGAAGACGAAGACCAGGCCGGTGAGGAAGCCTCGGAACAGGCCGAGCCATGGCGAGGACCAGCCGTCGGCGAACGGCGTCGACCAGCCCACCAGGTCGTCGGCGCCGTGGCCGAGCCCGATGAGCGCGCCGGCGTACAGCACCAGGGTGATCAGCCCGGGCAGCAGCCCGAAACCGAACCACCGGCCGTGCCGGCCGACCCATCGCTGGCCCTTCATCAGATAGCCGAAGCCCATCCGGAGATCACGCATGCCGCCCACCCTATCGGGGGCCGGAATGCACCGGTCGGGGACCGTACGGTTGGGCTCGGCGCCCACCGGACACGTGGCACGCCACGGCGATCTGAAGCCGCGCCTGGACGACCCGAGGGAGTTGGCCGCGCTGAACTCCCTGCTCGCTCAGGGCGTCGCGGTGCGCAGGTCGGCGGACGGCGGCGCGGCGATCGTGCCGGGGTCGGTGTGGACGAGGGCCGCACCCCGGTCGGTCGGGGTGCGGCCCTCCTCGCCTGCGCGATCAGCCGGCTCGGACGGCGAGCTCGACCGTGATGTTGTCGCGGGTGGCCTTGGAGTACGGGCACACCTGGTGGGCCTTCTCGATCAGGTCCCTGGCGGTGGCGGCGTCCACGTTCGGGATGGCCGCGGAGATCTTGACGATGAGGCCGAAGCCCTCGTCGTTCTTGCCGATGCCCACCTCGGCGGTGACCGTCGAGCCGGAGATGTCGGCCTTCTCCTGGCGGGCGACCACACCGAGCGCACCCTGGAAGCAGGCGCTGTAACCGGCGGCGAAGAGCTGCTCCGGGTTCGTACCGGCCCCGGAACCGCCCATCTCCTTCGGCGGGTTGACGACGACGTCGAGCTTGCCGTCGTCGGTGGAGACACGGCCGTCACGGCCGTTCTCCGCGGTGGCGACGGCGGTGTACAGGACGTCGGACTGCTGAATCGACATGAGACGCTTCCTTCTGTGGTTCGCCGCGGCTCGCGCCCACGACCGCGACGGCTGGGCCGAGCCTAGCGGGTGAGGGAAACGATCATCTTCCCGGTGTTCTCACCGCGGAGCATGCCCAGGAACGCGTCCACGCCGTGCTCGATGCCCTCGACCACCGTCTCCGTGTACTTGAGCTCGCCGGAGCGCAGCCAGCCCGCGACTTCCTGGACGAACTGCGGCTGGAGTGCCTCGTGGTCGCGGACCAGCATGCCCTGCAGACGCAGCCGCTTGCCGATGACCAGGGCGAGGTTGCGCGGGGCGGGGGTGGGCTCGGTCGCGTTGTACTGGGAGATCATGCCGCAGATGGTGACGCGGCCGTGCACGTTGAGCGAGGAGATCGCGGCCTCCAGGTGCTCGCCGCCGACGTTGTCGAAGTAGACGTCGATGCCGTCGGGGGCGGCGGCCTTGAGCTGCTCCGCGACGGGGCCCTTCTTGTAGTTGAAGGCCGCGTCGAAGCCGTACTCCTCGACGAGGAGCTTGACCTTCTCGTCGGAGCCGGCCGAGCCGATGACGCGCGAGGCGCCCTTCAGCTTCGCCATCTGGCCGACCTGGTTGCCCACGGCACCGGCGGCGCCGGAGACGAAGACCGCGTCACCCTCCTTGAAGGAGGCGACGTCGAAGAGGCCGGCGTAGGCGGTGAGCCCGGGCATGCCGAGCACGCCGAGGTACGCGGAGAGCGGGGCGGCGGAGGCGTCGACCTTGGTCGCGTGCCTGGCGTCCATCTCCGCGTACTCGCGCCAGCCGAGGAAGTGCAGGACGTGGTCGCCGACGGCGAAGCCCTCCGCGTTCGCCGCGACGACCTCGCCGACCGCGCCGCCGTCCATGGGCTGGTCGAGCTGGAACGGGGGTACGTACGACTTCACGTCGTTCATCCGGCCGCGCATGTACGGGTCGACCGAGAAGTGCAGGTTGCGGACGAGGATCCGGCCCTCGCCCGGCTCGGCCACCGGGGCCTCGCGCAGGGCGAAGTCCTTCGGCTCGGGCCAGCCCTGCGGGCGGGCGACCAGGTGCCATTCACGGCCGGAGGAGGGAAGAGCGGACGCGGACATGAGTGCGGGCCTCCTAGAAAAGCTTCACGTTCTGAAACAACCATGCTCCTGAATATTTCATGTTGTCAAGCATCCGGGTATGGTGGTGAGCATGGCCACCACATCTCGCACCGACCCGCTGACCCTCGAGGTCGTCGATCTGATCGGCTCCGTCGTGGCCCGCTACTACCACGAGTACGAGGAGGCCGCGAGCCGCCACGCGCTCACCGGCGCCCAGGCGCGGGTGCTGGGGCTGCTGTCCCTGGAGGCCACGCCCATGCGGCGGATCGCGCAGAAGCTGAAGTGCGAGCCGTCGAACGTGACGGGGATAGTCGACCGGCTCGAGGCGCGCGGCCTCGTGGAGCGCCGCCCGGACCCGGCCGACCGCCGCGTCAAGATCGCCGCAGCGACGAACGAGGGCCGTGAGACGGCGCGGCGGCTGCGGGATTCCCTGCACTTCGCGCGCGAGCCGCTGGCGGAACTGTCGGCGGAGGAGCGGACGGTGCTGCGGGATCTGCTGCGGCGGATGCTGGGGGAGCCGCCGGCCGCTTAGGGGGCGGGGGCGTACCGGGACCGTCCGACGGGCCCGCGTGTCCGTCCTCGGACGCCGCCCGATGTCCCGCGGACGCCGGGCGGGCTCGTCATCGGCCCCATCGGCCCCGTGGCCTCACGCACAGAAGAAGATGAACCACGTGCACGTCTCGGACGGCTTCGGCGTGGGGGTCGTCGAGGGCGGGGCCGGGGACGATTGAGTCGGGTTGCCGGGGCCACCCGTAGCCGACGGCGAAACGCCACTGCTCGGAGTCGGTCCCGTCGCGGAAGAACTCGCGGACGGCGCGGGCCGAGACGACGACGGGGCCACCGTGGGCCGCGCGCTTCCGCGCCCTGGGGTACCCGTGCTCGGCCGGGCCGTGGCCGAGGACGTGGTGGGCGGCTCGCTCACCTCGCTGGGCCCGCTCACCGGCTCGTCACTGGTGGTCGGGTCGGGTATCTCGTCGACCGCGAGGGACTCCTCCTCACGGACCTCCACGGACGAACCGTCGTTCCACGCGGACTCCCGCGCGAGTTCGGCCAGACTCAGGGCACCCGCCGCCAGCGCCAGACCGACCATGGTGATCAGCACCTTGCGCCCGCGCCCGCGCCTGCGGCGTCTGCGCGTACCAGCGGCCCGGCGGGCACGCCGCCCCTGGGCGGGCGCGCGGCGACGCCCGGCCGGCGGCGGGTCCTCGTCGTGCGCACCGCCGAGTTCGATGACAACGTCGTCCGTCTGCGCCGCAGCAGGGCTGTGATGCCGGAGCTCCTCCGCGGGAGTACCGCATCCGGCGCACGCCAGAGCTCCGTTGAGGTGTCGGCGGCACTGGTAGCAGTAATCCATGGCGCCCGCAGCGTACGCAGGCGCGGAACAACGGAGATAGCCGGGTCTGTGAAGATCCTGTGCGGAATCACGGATTCCCTGGCGGGGCGGCTGGCGTCGGGCCGTGCGTACGGGCTCAGTGATGCCGGGCAGGATGGGTGCATGAACAGCTTCGGGCCGCTCGACTTCCAGCTCGTCCTGCTCCGCCGGATGGCCGACCACCAGCCGGACCTCGTGGAGGACGCCCGGCACCGACTGGGCGTGTCGATCGCCGACATGAGGGAGGCGAACCGCCGCTGGCAGGCGATGGTCCGCTCCCCGCGCGCCCGGGGCTCCCTCACCCGCTACCGGTCCGTGCTCGGCGTACCCGAGTCCACCAGCCGCCGCCGCATCGGCGACCTGGAGTGCGACGCGCACCTGTGGCCCGTCCCGCTCTGGCCCGACCTCCGCTTCGAGGTGCTGTCGGCGCCGGGCGGGGCCGTGTGGAACGAATGGCTGGTCCGGGCGCCGGGGGTGGCCGGTCCCGAGCTGCGCACGGAGGACGATCTGCGCCCCTGGTCCTGCACGGTCGACGAGGTGGCCAAAGCCTTCGCCCCCGTACGCCCGATGGAGGGCACGGCCCCGACGCGCTGGCGACTGGCCTTCACACTGCCCGACGGGAAGCCGTGCGTCGCGGAGTTCACGTGGGGGTTGCTGCAGCGGCTGACGTGACGGCGCGCCACAGGCCACCCGGCCAGGGGTCCAGGGGGTGCCCCCCGAAAGACACAGCCACGCGAGGGTTGCACCAGCGGCCCACGTAACGGCGCGCCACAGGCCACCCGACCGAGGATCCAGGGGGTGCCCCCCGAAAGACACAGCCACGCGAGGGTTGCACCA